>NZ_JAKRGA010000006.1 GCF_022347785.1 Psychrobium sp. MM17-31 | reverse complement strand
ATTAAAATTTGATTTAGGTTCTCAATGAATTCTGTCTATTTGCATAGGCATTGTCATTAAGTTCCAAAGCAATAAATGCTTAAGTGATTCTTAACTTCAAATGCCCACACAGTTTATTTGAATACTATTTTTTAAAGAACGTTTATCTCAACCACCCTTTGGTGAGAGAACCGCTTCAAAGCACTGTACTTCGTTGCGTTAGGGCTGCGTATATTACGCCTTTAATTTTGATAGTCAAGAAAAAGTTTTAATTTATTTTCATTTTAATAAATTAAGTTTTGCTATTTCTCATCAAAACTAAAAGTAAGCTTGTTAAATTTAACTAGTTGATAACAACTTTGAGATAAAGCGATAAAATTAACCATTAATCTAAATTGATTAAATGAGTTAACAAGTCATGCTAACGTTTAACTTACTCTTTAAAACCCTTCCTCAATAATACTTTGCGACGTTTTACCGCGCTGTCGTCTTGAGGAGGTGCGCATTATAGGGTGAATAATTTTAAGCGCAATAACTTTTTATAACTTTCTGTTTAGATGAATATACTTCGTACAATTCGTAAGATTATTAGTCATTTTTAGGCTATTATCGGCTTATTAAGACTAAAAGAATGGAAAACGATAAATTATGTCAACGAACTTAACTGCTTTTAAAGGTGTATTTCCAACCTTAGGTAAGCGTAACTATATAGATAACAATACGGTAATTTGCGGCGATGTCGTATTAGGAGATGATTGTAGCGTTTGGCCATTTGTGGCGATTCGCGGCGATGTGAATTATATCCGCATTGGTGATCGTTCTAATATACAAGATGGTAGTGTGTTGCACGTAACTCGTATCAGCGAAAAGAATCCAACAGGTAATCCGTTAATTATTGGCGATGATGTCACTATCGGCCACAAGGTAATGTTGCATGGCTGTACCTTAGGTTCACGTATTCTCGTAGGTATGGGAGCTATTATTATGGATGGTGCTATTGTGCAAGATAATGTGTTTATTGGCGCAGGAACTTTAGTACCACCAAATAAGACGTTAGAGTCTGGCTATCTATATGTTGGTAACCCAATGAAGAAAGCCCGCCCTCTTACAGATGATGAGATGGCTTTTCTTGCTCAGTCTGCGGTTAATTACGTGACGTTGAAAGATGATTATCTTGCTCAGCTGGATTAATTGAGCTCAATAACTCCCTCATCAGAGATTAGTTCATCTTCTATGGCTTGTTGCGCGTCTTCTTCTATGTCAAAAGATATAAGCGCGCAAAAGTCATGGATTACGTTTTCGTCCAAGTCCCCATCAAAGCCTTTGCTTTTTAGATAACTCAAATGAATGACGCACCGGATAATGGCACCGCTATATAAAGCGCTTTGTGTTAATTGCTCAGATGCACAATGCCATTGCAGATCATCGTTAAATAGAATCGCTTGGTTCATGATAGTTGCTCGCGAAGTGTAGCTAATACCTTTGATGTCTGAGGTGTGACGCCGCGCCATAATCGAAAGCTTTCAGCAGCCTGTCCCACTAGCATGCCTAGACCATCAACTGTTTGAGCAACACCAAGATCTTTTGCCCAAGTCAGAAAACACGTCGGCTCATTGCCATAAGCCATGTCATAACAACAATGAGCAGTAGCAATGACAGATTCTTCGACTTCAGGTAATCGATTAGATAAGCTCGCCGAAGTGGAATTGATAATCACATCGAACTCTGCCTTTAACTCAGATAGAGGCACACTATTTAGTGCCGAATGCTCAAACTCGCTTTCCAGCTGCTGTGCTTTACTATAAGTTCTATTAGTAATAGTAATAGAAGTAGGTGCTTGTTCGAGTAGCGGTAAAATGCAGCCTCGAGCGGCACCGCCAGCGCCGATAATTAAGATACGCTTACTCTTAAGTTCAACACCTTGATTGAGAAGATCACCGACTAACCCTTGGCCGTCTGTGTTGTCGCCTAGAATAATGCCATCGTTTTGAAAGATTAGGGTATTTACCGCACCTGCTGCTTTAGCTCTTGGCGTTAATTGTCCCGCTAACTCAAATGCTCTTTCTTTGAAAGGTACGGTAATATTACAACCTCGACCGCCTTGCGCCTGAAACTGTTGGATAAATGCTTCAAAGTCATCAATTTCAACGAGCGCTTTTTGATAATCCATCGTCTGCTGAGTTTCCTTAGCAAAGCTCTGATGAATATATGGCGACTTACTATGAGCAATTGGATTGCCGATGACTAAGTATTTATCCACTGTTAAACCTTATTCGCTTTTGCCGTCTGATTGCTTGTCATTTAGTAATGCAGATAATTCTGCAACTTGTTGTTCTAGAGCAACAAGTTTTTCGCGTGTCTTAAGTAGTACTTGAGTCTGTACATCAAATTCTTCACGAGTGACAACGTCAAGCTTGTTAAGTTGGCCTTGAAGTACTTGCTTGGTTTTATTTTCTACTTCATCAGCGACGCTTTTTAGACCTGGTGGTAAAGCGTTTGCGACTTGCTGAGCGATTTCTTCTAACTTTTTGCCGTTAATCATTTTAACTGTCCGTCATTTTTAAATTTATTGCGCCCATTGTAACTATAAATCGGGTAAAATTCGCTAGTTAATCTGTTCGAGCGGTAAAAATGAAACTAAATCCACAACAAAATGATGCAGTCCATTATATTGATGGCCCTTGCCTAGTACTCGCTGGTGCTGGCAGTGGTAAAACACGGGTAATTATCAATAAAATTTCTTACCTCATTCAGAGTTGTGGTCATAGTCCGCGCAATATCGCGGCGGTAACCTTTACTAATAAAGCCGCTCGCGAAATGAAAGAGCGCTTGAGTTTAGAGTTAGGCCGTAAAGAAACTCGCGGTTTAACAGTATCGACCTTTCATACCTTGGGCCTGACTATTATTAAGCGGGAAGCTAAAAACATTGGTATTAAACCAGGTTTTACCTTGTTTGACGGCGGCGACACGCTTGAACTACTCAAAGAGCTTACCGAAAAAGAGCTCGAAGGCGATAAAGACAAACTTAATTTACTGCAAAACATCATTTCGAATTTTAAAAACGATTTAATGACGCCCGCGCAAGCGTTAAAGGTTGCCCAATCCGGTCAAGAAATGTTGTTTGCCCAATTATATGAGCGCTATCAGAATCAATTGCGCGCTTATAACGCGTTGGACTTTGACGATCTCATTATGGTGCCGACTCTGTTATTAAAGCATAACGCGGAAGCACGCGAGCGCTGGCAGAATCGTTTCCACTATTTATTAGTGGATGAGTATCAAGATACCAATACCAGCCAGTATGAATTAGTAAAACTATTAACAGGCATTCGCGGTCGCTTCACAGTGGTTGGTGACGATGACCAATCGATTTATTCATGGCGTGGTGCTCGTCCACAAAACTTGGTGCTATTAAAAGAAGACTTTCCGAGTCTACGCTTGATCAAACTTGAACAAAATTACCGTTCGAGCTCTCGAATTCTGCGTTGTGCCAATATCCTGATCGCCAACAATCCCCATGTTTATGACAAGGCGTTGTTTAGTGAGCTGGCCGATGGCCCAATGCTGCGGGTTATTTACGGTAAAAATGAAGAACACGAAGCCGAACGTGTAGTTGCAGAGATTGTACGCCATCGCTTCTTAAACAAAACCGCTTACAGTGACTTTGCAATTTTGTATCGCGGTAATTTCCAGTCGCGGGTATTTGAGAAAGCATTAATGACTAACCGCATCCCTTATAAGATAAGCGGTGGCACGTCGTTCTTCTCACGCAGTGAAATCAAAGATGTCATGGCTTATCTCAAACTGCTAGTTAACCCTGATGATGACACATCATTTCTACGCGTCGTAAATACGCCTAAACGCGGTATTGGTCCAGCAACACTTGAGAAGTTAGGTACTTACGCCAATATGCGCCAGCAAAGTTTGTTTGCTGCAAGCTTTGAGTTAGGGCTCGAGCAAACATTACAAGGCGAGAAATTGCAGATCTTGCGTCAATTTACCCGTTGGTTAGTGGAACTGGATGATCAAGCTCGTCGTGGGGACCCGCTTGAAGCTGTGCGCCAGATTATTCGCGATATTAACTACGAGGATTGGCTCTATGAAACCAGTCCAAGTGGCAAAGCTGCCGAAATGCGTATGAAAAATGTCAGTACGCTATTTACTTGGGTTAGTGGCATGCTTGATGGCGACGATCTCGATGAGCCAATGACGCTGCCAGAGGTTGTTACTCGCTTAACGCTAAGGGATATGATGGAGCGTGGCGAAGAAGAAGAGCAAGCGGATCAAGTGCAACTAATGACGCTTCACGCCTCAAAAGGTCTCGAATTCCCAATTGTATTTATGGTGGGTATGGAAGAAGGTTTGCTACCGCATCAAACAAGTATCGATGAAGACAATATAGAAGAAGAACGCCGCTTAGCTTACGTAGGTATTACCCGCGCGCAACGCGAGCTTATCATGACACAAGCGAAAGAGCGCCGTCAGTATGGTGAAATCATCAAGCCAACCGCTAGTCGTTTCTTAGATGAATTACCGCAAGATGATATTGAGTGGGAATCACAGCGCCCGCCAAAAACCGCCGCTGAAAAGAAGCAAACAGCTACTTCTGCTATCGCAAACTTGCGCGACATGCTGAAGAAGTAATTCGCCGTCGAATCACAAGCAATAAAAAAGGCCACATATGTGGCCTTTTTTCACAACGCTTTAAATTACATGCCTTCAGTCATGAATTTAATTGTTGCTTTGATTTCATCTTCGCTACAGTTCATACAAGTACCTTTAGCTGGCATTACACCTGTGCTACCTGTAAAGCCTTTCCAAGCGTGATCGAACATTTTGTCGATACCTTGAGCTACACGAGGTGCCCAAGCAGCTTTATCACCTTTTTTAGGAGCGCCAGCTGCACCAGTACCGTGACAAGCAAAACACGTTGTTTGGTAGATATCTGCGGCGGTGCGAGGACCAGCTGGTTTTGCCGGAGCTGCAGGTTGTGCGCCCGCTAGATAAACTTTGCCTATTGGCGCAATGCGTTTGTTCACAGCATCTTCAGACAAATCTGTAGCATTAACGCTTAATGACATAGTAAGTGCGACACCTAGTGTCATCATTACTTTTGATACACCTGCATTCATGTGGAGGAACCCCTGACTAATAATATTGATTTATTTTTGCGATATTATAAACGGTTCTGTTCAGATGGAAACACTAATATAGGGTTGTTTTATTGATTTACACCATTAAAAGCATTAATACTGACGACTTTTGCACCAGTTAACACTTTTTTTTAATTTTTTTATAGACGACCAATAATAAAATCCTTAATATATGCACCCGCACTAGGGAATGCGCCCATAGCTCAGCTGGATAGAGCGTACCCCTCCGGAGGGTGAGGCCAGGAGTTCGAATCTTCTTGGGCGCGCCATTTTTATCCGGACAAATAGTGCAGTAGTAAAATCAGTGGTGACTATAGCTCAGTTGGTAGAGCCCCGGATTGTGATTCCGGTTGTCGTGGGTTCGAGCCCCATTAGTCACCCCATTTTTTTGCTTCGAACTTCCTTATGCCACTGGCATAACGGTTCCTCGCAAATTCTACTCTAGTAGATAAATATGTCGGTGATTAGCGCAGCCTGGTAGCGCATCTGGTTTGGGACCAGAGGGTCAGAGGTTCGAATCCTCTATCACCGACCACTTCTTCTCTGAATTTCCAAATTTTATTTTTAATCTCTTAAAAAATATCTATTTTAATACTCGATTAGCGCATCTACTCATTCCAGAGATCTGAGAACCAGCGAGTCAGAGATTTAAACTTTCGATCACCGACCACTTCCTCTTAGCATCATCAATCAAATAAACTATATTGCACTTGCTTCGCAAGCGACGATCGCTTTTGAGCTAAATTATTTTCTAAAGAATAAATAGCTGATGCTTGGAAATTTTAAGTTTACTTAGTTGAAACTATTAATAACAACCAACTTCCCTGTCAGCTATCTGAATTGGATTAATCTTCCAATTCTACAACTTCGTGAGTATGGGTAATTTCAACCCCCTTTTCTAACATCAGTGCCACTGAGCAGTATTTTTCAGCCGACAGTGCAACTGCACGCTCTAGGTGTTTTTCTTTAATGCCCTTACCCGTTGCAATAAAGTGTAAGTTAATCGATGTAAAATAACGCGGCGCTTCTTCGCGGCGAACTGATGTTAATTCAACTTTCACACCACTAACGTTCTGCTTCGCTTTCTTCAATATACTAACGACATCGACAGAGCTACAACCACCAACAGACATCAACACCATTTCCATTGGGCTCGGCGCTTTTGAATCACTGCCATTGGCATCCATAATGATCTGATGACCAGATTCTGATTCACCTAAAAACGTTTCTTTTTCTACCCAAGTTACCGATGCTTTCATAACGTGTTTCCTATATATTTTTGATTTTATTGTGTGCGTTTTTTCGACAATAAATGACTAGTCAAAGTACAGTCGATTGTTTATACTGTTGAGCCATCTTAGACTAAAGGAGAAATAGATATGATACGTCGTCGCCAAAAACGATTGTTTTACGCTGCTTCTCTTGTGTTACTTTCCGGTCTAGCGACTAGCTCAGTCGTCGAGCAAGATACGTTATTGCAATCTTGTTATCAACAACCAACTTGCCAAGTCATTGCTAAGTCTCTGAACTGGAGTGATTGGTTATCAGGTAGCTCTTCTGCGCAGTTCCATTTTATTGATTTACTCGAGTTAATTTCAGCTCGATAAAATCGATGTATTTAATAGAGCGCTAACAGCTCTCCAACCTTAGTTCGCTTGCCTGCCTTCTGGCTTATTGTGCGCTTTACCTTAATTTCTTCTAACTTAGCTTGTTGATACAGTTCTCTGGTAAGTGCTAAATCGTGGTTACTAATTACCACAGGTATTCCTGATTGGCTGGTTTGTTCTGCCATTAAAGCAAGATCTTGCTGATCTTTAAGCTTGAAACCTTGACCTGAATAACTCGTAAAACTCGCCGTTGGTGAAAGAGGTGCATAAGGCGGATCACAATAAACTACATCACCAGATTTTGCCTGTTTAAAAATTTCTCGAAAACACAAATTAGTAAAAGTCGCCTTTTGAGACTTTTCGGCAAATAGCCATAACTCTTTTTCTGGAAAATAAGGCTTTTTATAGCGACCAAAAGGAACGTTATAGCCCCCTTTTAGGTTATATCTACACAGGCCGTTGTAACCATGTCGATTCATATAAAGAAAATAAACTGCACGCTCAAAGGTGTCAGTAGATTCATTAAATTTTGCACGAATATCGTAGTATCTATCTTTGTCGTTATATTGGGGAACGAACAGCTCGCCTGCTTGTTTGATATATTCGTCAGGCTCGCTCTGCAGCAGCTTATAGAGATTGATTAGGTCAGCATTAACATCGTTGAGGAGATATTCATCATAATCCGAATTAAGAAACACCGAGCCCGCACCAACGAAAGGTTCAATTAGACGACGTGTTTGAGGCAACACACGATTAATATCTTCAATTAGTCCATATTTTCCACCTGCCCATTTCAAAAAGGCTCGGTTTTTAATTACTGTCATTATCGTTATTTTCTAATTGTCGTGTATTTTTAATTATTTCAGATTGAATAGACTGAAACGGTTTAGCCCAAGGAGTGATCCCGATAAACTGTTGGCGATTGTTTACTGCGAATTCATTAGCAGCAGCGCGTGTTTCAAAATCACCATAAAGTAACACATACCAAGGCTTATTATCTCTAATTGTTTGATAAACTTTTAAATCATCTGTTGTAGCTAATTGCGATTGGACTCGCTGCAAACTTTGACGCTGACTAAATCCACCGAGCATCAATGCAAACTTCTTGGCATCAACAGTCATTAAGTGCTCTTCATCAAAGTTATACGCTGGCACCACATTATCAGCGGTCGCTTTTGTTGTACCAACTTCACTAACTTCTTCGACGGGTGCTTGCTCCTCAGCTGGTGCCTGTTGAGTATCTTGTTCGATATCAGCAACCTCAGATTGAGGTGAAGCCAACACCGGATTAACCGAATCTTCTTCAACAATCTTAGCTGGTTGTTCTATTACAGCAGTCTCAGATTCTTTGATTGATATGTCATCCAGAACCTCGACATCATCATTCAATACAGATTCAGTTATGCCCTCACCCTGTACCAACATATCTTCATCATCCGCTTTTTTCGTTTCCTTTGGTGGATTAACCAAAACGGCAGTTTCCGTTGGAGATGTTGCAATAACACTAGGAATGTCGGTGGTTACACTTTCTTCAGTGGTCGATTGCAAGTAATAAGCGATACCGACTGAAGCAACCAAAATAACAGCGACTAAAACACTCAACCACAATATTGCTTTAACCCCAGCACTGCTGCGTTGTGGCAATTGAGCGTAAATTAGTTGCTTGGGAATTAAGTATTGTGCGGGGACTTTGTTTACAAACTGCTGAATTTTTTGATCAGACCAATCGGCATGCACCCTCATCATAAAGTCCACAGCTTGCTTTTTAGAAAGAGTGTTTACAAAAAACTCCGCCACCCTACTATCTGACTTGCTTTTTAAACCATGATGAAAAGGTTTAGCCCATTTACTATCGCCAATAAGTAAGACATTGAAAGTAAATGCCGTTTGATTGGCGCGAGAAAACTCGTGCAATGCCTGCCAAATAGCACTTAATCCTTGGTTAGCAACTAATTCCGCATTATCAATCAACACCACAATAGATTGGTGATGATGATTAACCGCTTGTAATACAGCAGTCGCTATTGGCTGATTGAGATCAGTAAGCTCATCAATCGCCAATTCACACACTAATTGCTGTTTCAGTTGCTCTGGCTCTAATGCACTCTTAGGAGATAGTTTAATCGTAAATGTTGTTGCAGACAGTAAATTCTGCAAGCGATTAGCTATATGAGATTTACCGACACCAATTGGACCGTGGATAAAAGACAGCTTGTTGCTGTCTTTCATGGCAAGGGCGATACGTGAAATCAATTGCTCTTGAACATCAAGAACAACATCCATACTTCCCTGACGATTAATAGGCGTATCAACCATCAAAAATCAATTCCTGTTCTAGTGATTTTCAATCGCATCGGCTAACGTGCCGTTATCGATGCCTGATACAACGTCTGCGTGGCCAATGCCTTGAGGAATAATGAATCGCAATTGACCGGCCAATACTTTCTTATCTACAGCCATGTGCTGCATAAATTGCTCAACAGTCATATCAGCAGGTTTGCGGATCGGCAAATCGTAGCTTTCAAAGATGTTTTTAATGCTTTCAAATTCAGCCACTGACAAGCGATCCATAGACAATGCAGTCTTAGCTGCGATCACTGTACCTGCTGCAACAGCTTCGCCGTGAAGCCACTGACCGTAGCCTTGTTCAGCTTCAATGGCATGGCCAAAAGTATGACCAAGATTGAGTAACGCACGAACACCGCGCTCTTGTTCGTCTTCAGCAACAACTTCAGCTTTGATTGCGCAGCATCGCTCAATCATCGTGATTAGATGCTCGGGATTCAACGACGAAATATCCGCTTTATGCTCGATGAGCCACTGATAGAATTGCTTATCCCAAATAATGCCGTATTTTATTACCTCAGCCATCCCCGCTGCAAATTCGCGCTGCGGCAAAGTGTTAAGACAGTCAATATCAATAACAACTGCCTTAGGTTGATAAAACGCGCCAATCATATTTTTGCCAAGCGGATGGTTAACAGCGGTTTTGCCACCAACACTAGAATCGACTTGAGAAAGGACAGTCGTTGGTATTTGAATGAACTCGACACCGCGTTGATAACATGAGGCGGCAAACCCCGCCATGTCACCAATTACACCGCCACCTAATGCAACAATGCTAGTATCTCTGCCGTGTTTTCCCGCGAGTAATTCATCAAAAATTAGATTGAGGGTAACTAAGTTTTTATGTGATTCGCCATCGGGCAAGGTGACAACATCAACTTGTTTACCTCCTGCCGTTAACGAAGCTTCAACTTGCTCAAGGTACAATGGCGCAACCACAGTATTAGTAACTATCATTACTTTGTTACCGGTGATGTGTTGACACATCAAGTTGCTATCCGCGAGCAAGCGCTGCCCGATATAAATTGGATAGCTGCGCTCTCCCAGTTGTACGTTGAGCAATTTCATTTAATTAAAAACCTAGTTTTTCAATGATTTCTTTTGCCACTAATTTTGCGCTCTGATCATCTGTTTGCACAGTCAAATCAGCAATTTCTTCATATAGTGGATTACGTACTTGCGCTAAGTCTTCTAACACTTGACGTGGATTTTCTGAACGCAATAACGGACGACGCTTATCACGCTGTGTACGTGCAACTTGCTTGTCGATAGTCGTTTCTAAGTAAACAACTAAACCGCGTGCAGATAATTTGTTGCGAACTTCCTTGGTAATAATTGAACCACCACCGGTGGCCAGAACAACACCCTGTTGCTCAGTTAAATCGCTAATGACGTCAGCTTCGCGCTTGCGGAAACCTTCTTCACCTTCAACGTCAAATACCCATGCGATTTCAGCACCAGTACGGCGCTCAATTTCTGCATCTGAATCAACAAACTCAAGATGTAATTGCTGCGCAATTTGTCGTCCAATCGTACTTTTACCAGCACCCATAGGGCCCACAATATATATATTTCGTTTTTCAGCCATTATCACTACATTCAATTAAATCAAGCCAAAGTAGGTTCACCCTACCACTGATGCCCACATCCAAAGACCGACAGTAAAGGCACTAACGACATTATTATTAATATTAAGCCGTGAGTCTTATCGGTAATTGCAATAAATTAGGGGCAAATTTAGCCGTGCATTATCTCAATAACCACGAGAAAAAGGCAAGCATTAACAAATAAGTTTTATCGGATAATTTGGCAGATATATCACGAATTATTAATCGCAATTAACTAACGCCGGAAATAGAAAAACCTCACTCAAAGACATTTGAGCGAGGTACTAAATGAGGATTAACGTTCTTGCGCTTCGGTAACGATTCGTGGGGTCACGAATATAAGTAGTTCGCGACGTTCGGTAAAGTCTTTAGAAGTTCTGAACATCCACCCTAGTAATGGGATATCACCGAGTACAGGTACTTTACTGACGCCATAAATTAGCTGCTGTTGATAAATTCCACCTAACACAATAGTTTCACCATTGCTAACTAACACTTGCGTGCCAATACGCTGAGTATTAATGGCAACAGCTTCACCAATAGCAGTTTTAACAGTATCACCACGAGTGTCTTGTGTGATATTGAGATCTAAAATAACGCGATTATCTGGCGTGATATGCGGTGTCACTTTTAATGATAATACCGCTGGTTTAAAAGTTACTGTAGTTGCACCACTTGAAGCAGCTGAAACATATGGAATTTCAGTACCTTGTTCGATAAACGCAGGACTCTGATTAGCGGTTGTAATACTTGGGCGCGCAATAATCTCACCTTTATTCTCACGCTCTAAGGCTGAAAGCTCTAAATCTAAAATAGTGCCATCTGCGAGTTTTGATACTTGAAATGCAATTGTTCCTGCCGAGTCTGCAATCGGTAAATTTACATTTAAACGATCATCAAGCGCAGGCACTATGCCACCACTCGCAGTATTCGCGCCTACTAAAGATCCTGAGGTTGCACCATCGCTTAGAGTATCTGTAACGCCCCACTTGATACCAAATTCTTCATTTATATTATCTGTAACAGTCACAATACGGGCTTCAATTACCACTTGTTTGACAGCTACATCTAATATTTCTACAAGTCGTCTAATATCATCTAATTTCTTCGCGGTGTCTTGAATAAGCAACGTATTCGTTCTCTCATCTACAGCAACACTTCCTCTACCAGACAGAATCTTTGAACTACCACTATCAAGTAACGTAGCGATCTCCTTGGCCTTTGCGTAATTGATTTGTAAGAATTCAGTGTATAGAGGTACGAGCTTTTCAACTTCTTGATTTGATTTAAGCTCGGTAGCTTCGCGCGTCGCCAATTCTTCAGCAGGTGCGACTAACAAAATGTTACCTTCAATTCGCTTTCCTAAGCCCTTAAATTTAAGGATCATATCTAACGCTTGATCCCAAGGTACGTCTTCCAAACGAAGCGTTATATCACCTGTTACACTGTCGCCGGTAACCAAGTTGAAGTTGTTGAAATCCGCGATGATTTGTAACGCAGTTCTCACGGCTACTTTTTGGAAATTAAGGGAGAATTTTTTGCCGGTATAAACAACTTTTTTCTGCTCTTTTTCTACAAAGGTTTCTTTGACAGGTTCAAAAACTGTCAATACAAAGTCGTTGCCAATTTGTTTGTGTTCATACTCAAACTCTTTGTGAGTCTGCACAACCACTAACACGCCATCTTCTTCGCGGAATGTTTCGAAACTGCGCACTGGCGTCGCAAAGTCTAATACATCCATTGTATAAAGATTGTCTTCGCCAATAGTTGCGCCTTTAAGCTTAATCTCAATTCTGCTGCCGTTTTGAGTCACCATCGAAGTGACAGATTGATCTTTAAGACGCACGATAAGCTCGCCGCGCTCTTTTTGGTCTAGTTTAAAATCAAGAGAATCAACAGCATTGAATGAAGAAACGATTGGAGTCGGGTTATCTTTAACAGGCGTAACTTTAGGCGTATTTATCGCTGCAACCGGCATCGCGACAGATTTATCAAGGAGAATTGAATAAGTTTTATCTTGTGCATTAACTTGATGTGTTACAGGAGCAGTCAAAGAGAGCATAACTTGTAAGCGGCCACTTTCAAACATCGCTTTAATACCATTCACGCCAAGGGCATTGTCAGGCACTAAATCAAGCTCGAGTTTGTTATCAACACTGCCAAAATCTAAGAATATCTGTTTATCTTGAGCAACCAGCTGTACATTTTTAGATGACATTTGCTCATCAAATATAAAATCGATCTTAATTTGTTTGGTGGGTAATTCGCTGTATTGTACATCGACCAAGTCCTTAGCAAACGCTAAGCTCGGCATAGCCATCAATAAAAATAAACCACGTCTAAACATTTGGTTAATGTTCACCACAATTCTCCTTGGCGACAGTGATAAAAAGCGATAACGGACTCAACATTAACTATCGCTGTGTAATGATAAAGAATTCGGGCGTTCAACCCAACAACCAGAACCATCTGGCACAATTTCTGTTAATTCTATTTGTTGTTCAGTAACTTGGGTGATCTTACCGTGAAATAAGCCAATATAATTGCCTTTTTTCACTTTATACACATCACCATCGTTTGTTTGAATCAAGGCCCAGAGTTCATCTGGAGTACCCAGGGTGCCACGCATCACTAAGTTGTCTAGAGCATTCGCTTCAAGTAATGACTTACGGCGGTTTACATCTGGCTGCAAGCAATCACGACTTTTACTAATCACATCGATAGTCAATTCCTGTTGAGGCGCCTCAAAAGGACTGCGATTGAAACTAGCACTATACTCATAATGCTGATAGGTGAGTGGCTCAGGCAAAGGCTCTATCGCAATCCCTTTAGACTGTTTGACCTTGGCAACAAAATTTTGAGCGTCCTGCATTGAAGATTCGCAACCTTGCAAACCCATTAGCACAATAAGAAGTCCAAATACTCGATACATTATTTCCCCTTGTAACGGTAGGTTTTCGCAACGATATGAAACACCAACTGACCTTCCGTCCCTTTCTTTATGGAAAACTCATGCAAACTAACAATTCGTGGCAACTTAGCTACGTCGCTGACAAACTTACCAAACTGGTGATAGTCGCCTGTTACATCAATATATAAGGGTAATTCAGTATAAAACTCTTGCTCTACTTCATTTCCCCATTTAATGGTTGAGATACGCAATCCAGCTGATGTCGCAATAAAGGTAATATCATCGAGCATTCCCGGCGTTTCATGAGTAGCTGGCAATTTCTTTAGCATCTCTGCCAATTGAACTTCTAGCTCGACCATCTGTTGCTGATAAGCGTCAAGATTATAAGCCAAGCGATATTTTGATTCGTAATCATAACGAAGCTTTTCATCTTGCTCGGCACCATTCGACAAATCGGATAATTGGTCACTAATCACCACAAAATAGGCCAACATCAACGTCATTAGAAATACGAAAACGTAAGCTATCCCTTTGACCAGCGGTGGCCAGGACCCTGAATACTTAAGATCTAAATCGACATTTTGTAATTCCGATAAATCCAATTTCACTATTTAGTTCCTTGCTGAATATTAGCGTTAACATCCACGCGCAGTGAAAACTTATTCAATTGGCGCAAGCTGCCTTCCTGTAAATCAATTTGCTTAACCAATGGATCTTTATACCATTGAGAGTTTTCAAAATTACGTAACAAGTTAGCCAAATGATTATTAGATTCTGTGAGCCCTTCAATCCACAGCGTATTACCCTTTCTCTCTACCTGTTCTAAATAAACGCCTGGCACCATTAATTTAGCCAAAGAATCGAGCAAATGAGTTGAAAGACTACGGGCATTTTGCAACCGTTCAATCAAGTCCATCCGTTTTTTGAGATCCGCTTTGGTTTTTCTCAATTCGCGAATTTCCGAGATTTGTCCATCGATAATAGCGATTTCACTCTTTAAATAGGCGTTTTTACGAGCTTGTAATTCAAGTTCACCATCAAGTAATGTCGACAGCACTATGGTACAGAATATGCCAACCAAACAAGCCAAGCCAGCAAACATATTAAATTCGTGCTGGCGTTTTACCTTAGCCTCTTCTCGCCATGGCAGTAAGTTAATATTAGCCATTACTTAAAATTCCTCAACGCCAAACCACTTGCCATCATGTACTGACTGGCTTCCTTGTTTAATTGATCAAAATCTATCGATTTTCGAACTTCGCAATGAAGAAATGGCTGTGCTAGCACACACGAAATACCAATTTCTTCATTAATAGCCACATCAAGTCCCTCGATATTAGTACAGCCGCCAGATAATATAATTTTTCCAACCTGGTTATTGTCATTAGCACTGCTATACATTTGCAAAATTCGTTTAATTTGTTGGGTCAAAGCGGTCTGGAAAGGTGCTAGTACTTCAAATACATAGTTTCTTGGTAATTCGCCATTGAGCTTAGCTTGCTCTGCCTCATAGTTATCCATTCCGTAATAGGCAACAATCGACTGCGTATATTGTTCACCACCAAAAGCTTGCTCTTTAATAAACACCGTCTCTTTTTTATGGACAACAGCCACTGTCAACATCGAGGCACCAACATCCACTAATGCGACAGGTTTTGACTGCTCGTCCTCTGACAATTGATGTTCAATTAACTTATACGCGCGTCCTAAAGCATAGCCTTCAACATCAATAACTTTAGCCTGTAGTTTTCCAAACTCTAACGCTTGCGCCCTTGCCTGCACCAACTCTGTTCGAGCGGCAACCAATAACACATCGACTTTTTCACTATTTACTGCATTTTCACGAATAACTTCAAAATCGAGACTAACTTCATCAAGCGGATAGGGAATAAGATTTTCGGCTTCTATTTCTATTTGTGATTCCAGCTCTTCATCATTGCGAACAGCATTCATATAAATAGTTTTTATTATAACGCCAGAACCTGATACCGCTGCTGACGCGTGTTCAGCGCCAGATTTAGCGAACTTTTTCTTCACTTTCTTAATGACTTCGCCGACGCCTTGCAAATCGGTAATAGCATTATCAACGACATAACCACGCTTAAGGGGAAAACTCGCGATATTTTCTACTTTAAATCCATTATTAGATTTTGAAAACAACACGGCTTTGACGGCACTAGATCCAATATCTATCCCAATCATTTTGGTTGTTTTAGGTTTTAATAATCCCTTTAACATAAAAATCGCGCCGTCGAATTTGTTAATACATTAAGATTAGTTATAGCAACAAACAGTACAAATATATAGTTTTTGGTTAATTGAACGTTAACTTAACTAATATATACTCATTATATTTTACGCGTTTACCTGCGATTAGCTAACTATTCGTTAGTTTTAATCATATAATATCGCATGATTTCTACCCAGCTAATAGATGAATAAGACAACGATGTTAAAATTTTTGAAATGGACGCTAATCACTGGCCTGATCGGAGGCCTCCTTGGTATCGTCTCGCTAATCGGTTTATACATGTATTTATCGCCCGATTTACCCGATGCCAAAAAGCTCAAAGAATTCAAATTACAAACACCACTTAAAGTCTATTCACAAGACGGCAAGCTTATTTCTCAATACGGTGAAAAAAAGCGCATTCCATTAACCTTCGACGAAGTGCCATTACAAATGCGCCAAGCTTTTCTGGCTATTGAAGATTCACGTTTTTATCAGCATCCCGGCATAGATCCAATCGGCATTGTGCGCGCTGCAATTAATCTCGCAGTCACCGGAAAAAAGGGCCAAGGCGCTAGTACTATTACCCAGCAAGTTGCTCGTAACTACTTCCTAACTCGAGAAAAAACTTATATTCGAAAAATTCGCGAAGTATTTTTAGCGTGGAATATTGAACAAGAGCTAACTAAAGACGAAATCTTACTCGCCTATCTCAACAAGATTCCACTGGGCCATCGCTCGTTTGGCGTCGGCGCTGCGGCACAGGTTTATTACGGAAAAACCATTGATGAGTTAAACCTTGCTCAAGTGGCTGTGATCGCAGGTCTGCCAAAGGCGCCATCGACATTAAATCCAATTCGTTCGCCATCGCGTGCTAAGGCGCGGCGTAATCTAGTCCTTAAACGGATGCACGATTTAAAGTTCATCGACGACGCGCAATACCAAGAAGCTAAAAACGCTCCAATTACCGCCAAGCGTCACGGGGCAAAAATCGAATTGTATGCGCCATATCTAGGAGAAATGGTTCGTTCATATATGGTTGAAACCTATGGTCGAGAAGCAGCGTACTCAAACGGTTTTAATGTCTACACCACTGTACCTTCAGATCTGCAAATTGCTGCGCAAAACGCAGTCGCTACTAATATTCTAAATTACGATTTACGCCATGGTTATCGCGGTGCAGAACAACAATTTAATTTAGAAGAAGTACTTACCACCACCGCAGAAAATACCGAAGAGCAACCCCTCTCTAACGAGCAAAAAATCAGTGAATTAATAAAAAACACCCGTGATATTAGAATTCTTCAGCCTGCTGTTGTTAACACAATTGAAGAGCAAGCTTTTACAGCAGTATTAAAAACCGGTGAAGTGATTACCGTTAACTGGGATCAAATGAAATGGGCACGCGCCTTTGTCGACGATAGCAATCAAGGGGCGGCTCCTAAAACTAGCGCCGATATCGTTGCCCTTGGTGATCTGATCCGCGTATTTAAGCGCGGTGATACATGGCACCTTTCGCAAATTCCAGAGGTGAGCAGCGCGCTTGTTTCTCTCGATCCTTATGACGGTGCCATTCGCGCTATTATTGGCGGCTTTGATTTCAACAAAAGTCAGTTCAACCGCGTAACCCAAGCTAAGCGTCAAATTGGTTCAAATATCAAACCGCTATTATACTCATACGCGTTAGAGCGTAATTTCACGCTGGCGAGTATCATTAATGACGTACCTATTACCCAATGGGATCGCTCACAGGGCTCAGCTTGGCGTCCAAAAAATTCGCCGCCGATCTACAATGGACCAACTCGATTACGATTAGGTTTATCGCAATCTAAAAACGTCATGTCAGTGAAATTGATTCAAAAACTAGGGATCAGAGACAGTATCAATTACATGACTAAATTTGGTTTCCAAAAAGATGATCTCCCTATCGGTGAATCGCTGGCGCTCGGCTCAGCATCAGTTACACCGATGGAAGCAGCGACAGCCTACGCCGCATTTGCCAATGGCGGCTTTCTGGTTACACCATATTTTATCGAGCGTGTGACAGATTCTACCGAAGCCACTGTTGAAGTTGCGACACCGAAAATAGCTTGTGAAGCTTGTGAAAATGCAACAAAACTGATTATTGACGAATTCAATACAGTCGACAGTCTTGCACTTAGCGATCAATGTATGACCGACGAGACTCAATTAGCGCCACGAGTTATAAGCGCGCAAAACGCATTTCTAGTGCGTGAAATGCTGCGTAGTGTTATCACCGGTGGTGGTAGCTGGGCCAATGGCAATGGCTGGTCAGGAACGGGTTGGCGTATTGCTAACACAATCAAACGCAAGGATATAGGCGGTAAAACAGGAACCACCAACGACTCTAAAGATGCATGGTTTTCTGGCATCAGTCCGTATTTTGTTACTAGCACTTGGATCGGTTTCGACAATCCATCACGTGCACTTGGTCGTACAAGAACCAATAGCAATCTAGGCAAAGAGCAAATAAAAGGCGCAGAATCTGGTGCTAAAAGTGCAATGCCGACATGGGTTGATTTCATGAACTTTGCACTTAAAGACAAACCGCAACAGCGCAAGGTTATTCCGGCGAATATCAAAACAATACGTATTGATATGGCAACTGGATTACTGACAACTAAAACAGATTATACATCGCGTTTTGAATACTTTATCGATGGCACTGAACCAACAACCTTTATCGATAGCACCCAATCGCCAACAGCCACCAAAGACACGGTGGAAGAGCAGTTCGAAGACGATATTTTCTAAATATCATCTCTCAAAAAAAGAAAGGCGCTATTTCAAACTGTGAAATAGCGCCTTTTCATTTTTAACCGTAACTAGGGTTAGCTACCGCGAAACTCCATCGCCACCTCATCGCTAGGTTCAGCAACCAAGTATCCTTCACCATCCTTAATGACTTTTTCAGGTAAGCTCTCTTTATCGATTTGTGCAAAACCATGTTTAGCAAAGAACTCTGGAACACGGGTCAACACGATAACTCGCTCTAAATCCAATTCTTGAGCGCGTAATAGCATGTGATCGACTAATGCACGGCCATAGCCACTACCTTGATGTTCCTTATCGATACCCGTCGAGCGAATTTCTGCTAAGCCTGTACCGTAAATATAAAGTGAAGCACAACCGACAACACTGTCTTCATTACTTACCACTGAGAAGTCTAAAATGCTGTTAAGCACATCGAAACGCGAACGCGGTAAACTATCGCCTTGCTCAGCCCAGTAATTAACAATACGAGTAATATCGTCAACATCTGATAATTTCGCTGGGCGGACATTACGCAATTCAGCTTTATGCGCATTAATACGCAACTGCACCGTACCCATTGCGTTTTGCACCTGCTCACCACTAGTACTACCCACAACCTCGGCGGCAATAGCCCCTTCAGATAGGTCAGTTTGTTGCTCTTCAAGAGCAGACATTACGCTGGCTAATGAAGTACCACCAAGCACTTCGCGCTTAGCCAAACAAGCATCAATGGTGAGATGCTGATAGACATCTGACTCAATAACATCAGAAAACTCTTTTAACTGCTCAAGCGTGAAATCTTCCAGCGCTAGCTGACGAGAAATAGCCGACACAACAACTTCACCGACGATATGATGCGCTTCCCTAAACGGAATATCTTTCGATACCAAATAATCCGCGAGCTCTGTGGCATTGGCATAACCTTGTTGCGCTGCGGCCAACATGCGAGGCTTATTCGTTTTAAGACCTTGCAGTACCATTGCCATCATTTCCAGACAATCGCCCCAGTTATCCAGCGCGTCGAAAATGCCTTCTTTGTCTTCCTGCATGTCTTTGTTGTATGCAAGCGGCAAGGCTTTTAAGGTCATCATGATGCCACTTAATGCACCAAATACACGGCCTGTTTTACCGCGGATTAACTCTAGCGCATCGGGATTTTTCTTTTGTGGCATTAACGATGAACCAGAAGTCACATTATCTGCTAGTTCAATAAAGCCCGCTTCACCTGAGTTATAGAAAATTAAATCTTCTGCCATGCGCGATAAATGCATCATCGACATACTGGCATCCGATAAAAGCTCAACCACGTGGTCGCGATCAGATACCGCATCAAGGCTGTTTTGAGTGGCTTGTTTGAAGCCTAAATCACGTGCCAGCGCATGACGATCAATTGGATAAGCAGTACCTGCGAGAGCGCCAGAGCCTAGTGGACAACGGTCGAAGCGCTCGGTCGTATCGCGTAAGCGGCTTAAATCGCGATCAAACATTTCAACGTAAGCGAGGCACCAATGACCAAAACTAATTGGTTGCGCGCGTTGTAGGTGGGTATAACCCGGCATAACTGTCGACTGTTCACGTTGTGCTAAATCTAACAACGCTTGTTGCAAGCGAACAATCAATTCACAGAGTTCAATAGACTGCTCTTTACACCACAGTTTTAAATCGGTGGCTACTTGGTCGTTACGGCTGCGCCCTGTGTGCAGCTTTTTGCCTAAATCACCGACTTTTTCAATTAGCTTAGATTCAACAAAACTGTGAATATCTTCGGCGTCACTTTGCAATATCTGTTCGGGATCTTTAGCAACCTCTTCAGCGAGTTCGTTTAACGCCGCCTCAAGCGATTGTTGCTCCTGCGTCGTTAATACATCAACTTGTGCCAAGGCACGCGACCAGCTGATTGAGCCAATAATATCTTGTTTTGCTAAGCGATAATCAAAGCGTAGTGAGTCATTAAACTTCTTAAATCTGTCATCTGCCGCTTCGGTGAATCTGCCACCCCATAATGCCGCCATGAATAGTCCTCTCAAATAATAATTGTTGTCGTTGAGTTAGCCGAGTAAAGTAATTAACACTGCGTTTTGTGCGTGCATGCGATTTTCCGCTTGTCTCAACACCAGAGACTGCTCGCCATCAAATACCGCTTGGGTAACTTCTTGATCGATATGCGCAGGCTGACAATGCATAAAGTAACCAATACCTAAATCGCTCATCATTGATTCATTAACCTGATATGGCGCGAATTTATCTTTGATATCGTCATAACTTACATCATCTCCCATCGAAATCCAGGTATCAGTATAGATAGCATCTGCACCTTTTGCCGCTTGCGGATCGCAACTCAGCGTTAGCGTACCACCATGTTGCTCAGCGATGGCCTGCGCTTCTAATACAACTTGACCATCTGGGAAGCAGCCTTGTGGACAAACCACAACCATATCACTGCCACACAACGCCGCTGCAAACATCAACGAATGCGTGACATTATTACCGTCTCCGATATAAGCGAGTTTGATTTTGCTCAAGTCATCAAACTTTTCTGCCAAACTTAAAAAGTCCGCCATACCTTGGCACGGGTGATACATATCACTAAGTGAATTAACCACAGGAACAGTGCCCGCCTGTGCTAGTTCTTCACAAGTTTGATGGCTAAAGGTACGAGCTACAATGCCATCAGCCCAGCACGAAATATTCTTAGCAAAATCGGCTACAGATTCACGTTTACCTAATGCGCCATTATTCTGATCTAAATAAACGCTATGGCCACCTAACTTTGCAATACCAATATCAAAAGTCACTCGTGTACGCAGGCTTTGCTTCTCGTACAAGGTAACAATGCTTTTACCCGCCAACGTCTGTGAATATTTAGCAGGATTAGCTTTAACATCTTTGGCCAAATCAATTAGCGCCAAAAATTGCGACTGCGTTAAATCTTTAATAGTTAAAAAGTGTTCTAATTTGTTCATTTGTTCGAAGTCCTATTTCAGGGTTCAATCGTTGTGCCGCAAGTGCCGCCAGTGGCAAAAGCGAGTAAATCATCAGGTTGTTTCCAGCTAG
This sequence comes from Psychrobium sp. MM17-31, assembly GCF_022347785.1. Classification (NCBI taxonomy): domain Bacteria; kingdom Pseudomonadati; phylum Pseudomonadota; class Gammaproteobacteria; order Alteromonadales; family Shewanellaceae; genus Psychrobium; species Psychrobium sp. MM17-31. The sequence continues at coordinate 180,342 of NZ_JAKRGA010000006.1, read as the reverse complement.
CAATCACAATAGAGCCATCTAAAGCTTTCGCTGTTTCAAAAGCTGTTGCTACTTTCACCTTCATGCCGCCAGCAATAACGCCTTGCGCTATCAATGCGTTAGCATGTGTTGGCGTTAGCTGTTTAATCAGCTGCTTATCCGCGTCCAAAACCCCCGGCACATCAGATAATAAAATAAGCTTGCCACCCACCAGTTGCGCAATAACTTGCGCCGCTTGATCGGCGTTAACGTTAAGTAGTCGACCTTCGCCATCATCGGCAATAGAAGCGATAAAAGGCGTAAAGCCAGTCGCTAATAGCGTGTTAACCAGTGCAGCATCACCAATTTCGCAAGTTCCAACTTGGCCTAATTGCGGGTCGAGATAACTGGCTTTCACGCTGTTACCATCACATAAACTCAGGCCAACGGCATTGACAGCCGCCAATTTCGCATTAGCGACTAATTGTTTATTTGCCGCGCCAGCTAAGGCGCCTGACACCAAACCAATTTGTGACTTTGGCGTGACTCTTAAACCATCCAGCTTTTGATTTTCCAATCCCACGGCATTAATCCATTCATCGACTAAACAGCCGCCGCCGTGCACTAGAATTACCGCAATATCTTGCTTAGCCAATGTAGCAATAGTCTCGAATAACTTAGCTTTTTCGACCACGGAATCAAGTAGCGCACCACCGACTTTGATCACCAAAGGTTGCATTTAAATTAGGCTCCCAATCCAAAGTGAATTTCTATACATTGTAGACCCTGTCCTGCGGCGCCTTTAAGTAAGTTATCAATAGCGCTAGCAACCACAATATGGCCACTGGCAGGATCATATTTCCATGCAATGTCGCAAAATGGCGTATTAGCAACGTCATCAATCTTGGGCCAAACATTGCCGCGCAATCTGACGTGAGTTGCATCTTTATAGCAATCAAATGCAGCGGCTATATCACGCTCTGTGACACCTACTTTTAATTTCGCAGTGATAGTGGCCAGAATACCACGCTTAAAATTCCCCAAATGCGGCGTAAAGATAACCTGAGCACCAAGTTGGGTTGCAATTTCCGGCTGATGACGATGACCTAATACCCCGTATGGAGTTAGGCTAACTTCGCAAAAACTATTGGTCATTGTTGCTTTACGGCCAGCGCCAGTAACACCACTAGCCGCGTTAATCACTGGCCATTGACGTTCATCTAAAAAGTTATTGCTTTGCAGTGGTTTTAGCGCCAATAAAGACGCTGTTGGATAACAGCCGGGAACCGCGATTAATTTCGATGATTTAATGGCAGAGGCGTTCCATTCTGCAAGACCATATTCTGCTTGTTGCAGTAGGTCAGGGAATTGATGTTCAAAACCGTAATACTGGTTGATGTATTTACCTTCTTTAAAACGAAACGCGCCAGATAAATCAAACACACTAAGGCCTGCATTTAATAACTGTGCGGCAATATCGTGGCTGACTTCATGGCTAGTCGCCAATGCGACAGCATCATTATTTGCATAAATATCTTCAAATGCTTGTTGAGTTAGCGCGGTGAGCGATTCACTAACGCAATGACTCAAGTGAGGATACAACTCATCGATGCGCTTGCCCTTGTCCAAGCTATTTTCAGACACATAAAGGCCTGTGAGGTTTAACGACGGGTGTTCAGCAATAAGCTGACACATTTGGGCGCCTGTATAACCACTAGCACCAATAATTGCTATATTAATCATATCAATAGATTCACTTAAGTTCGAAATTTAGATTGTGTAAAAACGGGGAGTCAGCAGAAAAGACCGACGAGAAAAACAAAGCTGCTTATCGTCGTCGGTTAAGGGTATACTTCATTTGAGAGATATATTGGTTCATTGCCAGTCTTTCATCGTTCATTAAGGCAATATTGCCAACACATTCAGTATAACCAAGCAAAATATTTATGCAACTTTACTGCATAAATATTTTTAGAGAAAAATCTAATGACTCATAACATTTTAATTATCGGCAGTGGATGGCTCGGATTACCATTAGCAAAAAGCCTGATACAGCAAGGGCATAAAGTGACAGCAACGACGACCAATTGTGAAAAAATTGGTTCTTCAGAAGTGCCTATGCAATTGCTTAACACCGACGATAACGAAAGTTTAGCCAGTATTGGTGATGATTTTGATGTCATGATTATTACAATCCCACCAAACCGCAAAGCACCGGAAAATTATTTGCCGCAGCTAATCACTTTGCAGCAATTGGCAATTACAAAGGGAATAACCAAATTGCTGTTTACCAGCTCAACATCAGTGTGGGGAAATTATGAAGGTATTGTTGATGAAAATACGCCGCGTCAACCAGTGACTCAATCGGCGCAAGCAATGGTCAAGTTTGAAACAGCATTGCAACTAGAGCCAGCGTTCAAAGCAACAACTATTCATCTTGCGGGGCTGATTGGTAATGACCGCAATCCAGGTCGATTTTTAGCGGGGAAAAGCGATGTCGCCAACCCAAATGCACCAGTAAACTTAGTCGCGAAAGAAGATGTTATTGGTATCATCAGTCAGATCATCAGCCAAGCATGTTGGCAACAAAGCTTTATTGCTTGTGCGCCAACCCATCCGACTCGCCAAGAGTTTTATTCTACCGCCGCTCAAACTCTCGGATTAACGCCACCGCAATTTTCAAATCAGGATCAAGCTGCTAAAACCATAAACGGCCAGCTAAGTGCTGACCGTTTGCAATACCATTACCAATATCCAGACTTACTGAAGTGGTTAACTAATCATTAATGGATTATCAGCTATTTCTTGATTGAGCATCGTTTTTAATAACGGCGCTTGTTCAAATAATTGCGAAGTTTGCTCAAGTACAAAGCCTTGCTCAGTTGGAGCAAGCTTCAATTGCTGACAGCGTTGGCCCTGATAACGACCAACGCAAATAACCGCAAGACGTAGGCACAACAAGAGTTTATTGGCTTCATCAAAGCTGCAACAGCCTTGTGCTTTGAGTAACTCGACATCGATATTGCCGCGATAGTTTCCCACCAAGGCGACTAATAAAAGTCGTTGCTGTTTACTAAAGCCTGCAAGTGGCAAATGAGATAATAAATAACGAGCGTGTTTGGGCGCTTGTGCATAATCAACGCTAACACCAACCTCATGCAACAGTGCGCTGTATTTCAGCATGGGTAATAACGTATCAGCGAGCTCAATGTCACTAGCAAATTTTAGGGCTACTTGGGCAACCTGCTGTGATTGTAGTGAATTAAGCTGAAAACGCTGTGCGACCGATTGACAGCTGGCAAGACAAATATCTTCTTGTTGTTCTCCGCCGCTTAATTGATTAATAACCCCTTCGCGCAGCGCACCACCCGATGCCAGCATAGTCGTAATAGCCAACTCTTCGAACAATGCAATTAAGATGCATAAGCCACTGACAAACACCACTCTGCGCTCGGGCTTAAGCCCTTCGATAAGCAGACTATCTTGTGAGCCACATTCAATACACTGGCTTTTCAACTGTTGCAGCTTTGCCAAGGTCACTTCTTCATTAAGGCCTTGTGCCACTAATACCTCTTGCACAGCTTGTACAGAGCCTGACGCGCCTAGTGTCAGTTGCCACGAATGAGCGAGATAATCAGCTTGCACAGGTGCTAATACTTCTTTCGCACCAGCAATGGCTGCATCAAAGTTATTGTCTGTTAACAAGCCATTGCCAAAGTAGCGTTCAAGCCAAGTTACGCAACCCATATTTAAGCTATTAAGGACAATTGGCGTAACGCCATCCCCCAAAATCAGTTCGGTACTGGCACCACCGATATCTATAATTAGTCGCTTACCACAACCATTACTCGTTACCGCCATCCCGTGATAAATCAAGGCAGCTTCACGTTCACCGCTAATGATGTTAATTGGCACACCCAATAGTTCATTACCACGAGCAGTAAATTCATCGGCATTAACTGCTAAACGCAAGGTCGCAGTCGCCACGACTTTAACACGTGATAATTCGAGTTCAGATAAATGCTCGCCAAACCATGCCAAACACTCCCAACCACGCTCCATCGCTTCAAGACTTAACACATTGTTGTTATCTAGCCCTGAAGCCAAGCGCACTTTGCGTTTTACTTTCGAAATGACACGAGGCTCTCCCGCAACCATTTCAACAATCTTCATGTGAAAACTATTTGAGCCTAAATCAATGACGGCGTATGTATTATTTAACACTGGCAAGGAAAGTCCTTCTTATATTTTTATTAGCGAAAAGGGCCGCATAACGACCCTTTTTAGTTACCTATCAACGATAATTAACGATGACGATGTCTATCGTTACCGTGTTGTTTATTCGGTCCACTGTGACGCTTGGTGTAACCTTTATTGCCTTCATCACGCGGTTTACGCGGAATGCGTTTTGGTGGCGCAATATCAGTTAATAACGCATCTTGATCATATTTGCTCACGGGAATTTGATGAGCAATATACTCTTCAATTGCCGGTAGGTTTAGCGCGAATTGCTCACAAGCAAAACTAATTGAATGGCCTGTTGCCCCTGCACGGCCAGTACGACCAATACGGTGTACATAATCTTGTGCATCATCAGGTAAATCAAAGTTAAAGACGTAAGTTACATCAGAAATATGTAAACCACGTGCCGCAACATCTGTTGCAACAAGGATATCGATGTCACCTTTAGTGAACTGCTCTAGAATTTTTAAGCGTTTTTTCTGCGGCACATCACCAGTCAATAAACCAGCGCGATGACCGTCGGCCACCAAATAACCCCAAACTTCTTCACACTTGTGCTTCATATTGGCAAAGACAATGGCTTTGTCTGGCCACTCTTCTTCCATTAGCGTTAACAACAATGGAATCTTGTCTTCATTCGATGGATAGAAAAGCTCTTCTTGCACATTGTTCGACGTTTTCTGAGCTGGTTCAATTTCTACATGCTCAGGATCATTCATATTGTCATAAGCGAGTTCGCGTACTTTAAACGACAAAGTTGCTGAGAACAGCATATTGAGTCTAGAGCTTGCCTCTGGCATACGTCTGAAGATATAACGAATGTCTTTAATGAAGCCCAAATCAAACATTCGGTCTGCTTCATCAAGCACAGAGGCTTGCACGTAGCGCAAATCGATATGACCTTGCTTCATAAAATCAATAAGACGACCAGTGGTTGCAATAACAATATCGGCACCTTTTTCTAATGACTCGATTTGCTTGTCATAACCATCACCACCGTAAACCAAGGCCATTTTGAGCTTGGTCTTTTTAGTTAGCGGCTTGGCATCATTATAAATTTGCACCGCCAGCTCGCGAGTCGGCGCGAGAATCAAGGCACGGATCTGACTCGGCTTGCGAGACTCATCTTCAGGATTTTTTAGAAGGTGATTGAAAGTGGCAACGAGGAAGGCAAGGGTTTTACCTGTACCAGTCTGGGCTTGTCCCGCGATATCTTTCCCTGTCATTAAAACCGGCAACGACTTGGCTTGAATTGGCGTACATTGCGTATAACCCACATCGTCAAGTGCAGCTTGAAGTGATTGCTCGAGATTAAACTCGGCAAACTTAGTTTCTGTTAAGTGTGTATTTTTCATGACGCTAGCATATCAGTTATGCTTGGCAAAAAAACGTCCTGATCGTAAAAAAATAACAATAGGGGTTGAAGTCTCAAATCAATACCCTCATATTTGCAACTAAGGGGACAGTCCCCATCTGATAAATTCTACGGAGAAAACCATGAGCGACACTATTATTCAGCTAACAGATGCTAATTTCGAGCAAGAAGTAATCAACGCAGATCGTCCTGTACTTGTTGATTTTTGGGCTGAATGGTGCGGACCTTGTAAAATGATTGCGCCAATCCTTGAAGAAGTTGCAGCTGAATACGGCGAAAAAGTAACTATTGGTAAGCTAAACGTTGACCAAAATACAGAAACAGCGCCTAAATACGGTATCCGTGGTATTCCAACACTATTACTATTTAAAGACGGTAACGTTGTTGCAACTAAAGTTGGCGCGCTATCTAAAACTCAACTAACTGAGTTCATCGACAGCAACAGCTAAACTGCACCGCATCACAATAATGCGTGTAACCCCCAACAAAAGGCGTATTTTTAACTAAATATGCCTTTTGTGCTTTACCCTACTTAGTTTTAGTGCTAATTTATTGAGCGATTTATTATCGCACCTGTCGAAAAATCCCTATTTTTACGCACTTTATATTTCAACTAACACAAACAAAGTTTAACGACTTACTACTACAGACCCCTCAACTATGAATCTTACTGAATTAAAGCAAAAGTCAATTCCTGAGCTTTTCGAAATCGCACAATCTATGGGCATCGATCACATCGCCCGTGCACGTAAACAAGACATCATTTTTGCCATTTTAAAATCTCACGCCAAAGGCGGTGAAGACATCTTTGGTGACGGTGTTCTAGAAATTCTACAAGATGGCTTTGGCTTCTTGCGTAGCGCAGACGCTTCATACTTAGCAGGTCCTGACGACATTTACGTTTCTCCGAGTCAAATTCGTCGCTTTAGCTTGCGTACTGGTGACACCATCTCTGGTAAAATCCGTCCGCCAAAAGACGGTGAGCGTTACTTTGCATTATTGAAAGTTAAAGAAGTTAACTTCGACACCCCAGAAAATTCTCGCAACAAAATCTTATTCGAAAACTTAACGGCTGTTCATCCATCTGAGCGTTTCCGCCTAGAACGCGGTAACGGCAGTACCGAAGATTTAACAGCGCGTATTATCGATTTAGCAGCGCCAATCGGTAAAGGTCAACGTGGCCTCATCGTAGCTCCGCCAAAAGCGGGTAAAACCATGTTACTACAATCGATTGCTCAATCGATTGCGACTAACAACCCAGAAGCTCACCTAATGGTTCTACTGATTGATGAGCGTCCAGAAGAAGTTACCGAGATGCGTCGCCTAGTAAACGGTGAAGTAGTTGCATCGACGTTCGACGAGCCAGCAAGCCGTCACGTACAGGTAGCTGAAATGGTTATCGAAAAAGCGAAAAGCATCGCCGAGCACAAAAAAGACGTGGTTATCTTATTAGACTCAATCACTCGTCTAGCCCGAGCTTACAACACTGTTATTCCATCATCAGGTAAAGTATTAACTGGTGGTGTTGACGCTAACGCACTCCACCGTCCAAAGCGTTTCTTCGGTGCAGCACGTAACATCGAAGAAGGCGGCAGCTTAACTATCATCGCGACAGCACTTGTTGATACAGGTTCTAAGATGGATGAAGTTATCTACGAAGAATTTAAAGGTACAGGCAACATGGAACTGCACCTAAGCCGTAAGATTTCTGAAAAACGCGTTTACCCAGCTATCGATATCACGCGCTCTGGTACTCGTCGTGAAGAGCTACTTACTGGCTCTGCAGAACTTCAGAAGAACTGGATCCTACGTAAGATTGTTCATCCTATGGGTGAAGTTGATGCGGCAGAGTTCTTAATCGACCGTCTAGCCATGACTAAGACTAACGATGAGTTCTTCGATTCGATGAAACAGGCTAAGCCTAAAAAATAATTCATCGCACATCATCAAATAAGAAAGGCCGAGATATGATATCTCGGCCTTTTTTTATTCTAGTCAGTCTTGGCACAAATCCCGCTTATAAAACTCAACTCTTTCTATCGACGAGAATTTATATGCGTCTAGCAATTGCTTTTATTGTCACTCTACTAATAGGCCCGTTAGTACAAGCAAACACAATAAAACTTAATAAATCAAACAGCTACCAACAGGCTGCTGCAGCTAATGCTATTAAGCCACAAGCTAAACCCAAGCTGGTAAAGAAAAAGGTCAACAACCTCAATCCCATCATAGTGCCAAAAAAACCTAACTTAAACGGCAACTATTCGCAGCAGCTTGCCTACAAAAGTAGCCAGAAAGAAGTTAAGACGCGTCAGACTGATGATCGATAGCCACCGAGTTGATGCAATAACGCAAACCAGTTGGTGTCGGGCCATCTGGAAATACATGACCTAAATGAGCGTCGCATTTAGCACAGCACACCTCTACACGCTCCATACCATGACTGGTATCGCGCACTAAGGTTACTTGGTCTTTAGCCACTACATCATCAAAACTCGGCCACCCACAGCCACTATCAAACTGCGCGCTTGCTTCAAACAATACATTGCCACAGCAAATACAGTTAAACTGCCCTTGCTCTTGTTTTACCAACCACTTGCCAGTAAAAGGTCGTTCAGTCCCCTTTTCTCGGCAAACGTAATATTGCTCATCAGTTAATTTTTCGCGCCAGTATGCGTTATCTTTCATAATTTCTACTTAAGGCTAATTGCCCGCACTCCTAATTTTGCTCTAGTGTAAGCGATAGAATTAAATCGAATGTATTATTTTAATTACACTCGTAAAAATTTGTTGACTTGCCCAGTCGACACGGGTTAAAAATATACCACTTTTAAACAGTTTCATTACGAGTGATTAACACTCGGAGAAAATAAGCTTGAATATTCACACTCGCGCACTAAACATTCTTCTACTCCTGCTGGTTAACTCCGCGGGCTCTTAGTGCATTAGTGAAATAAAGCTTACCACTAGAAACCCGCTCAACCAGCGGGTTTTTTTGTATTTAACCAAAAGGAAATCGACATGTCAGATCAAGTCATCATCTTCGACACCACTTTGCGCGACGGTGAACAAGCATTATCAGCCAGCTTAACAGTAAAAGAAAAGCTGCAGATCGCACTGGCACTCGAGCGCCTAGGCGTCGATGTGATGGAAGTCGGTTTCCCTGTATCATCGCCGGGTGACTTCGAGTCAGTACAAACCATTGCAAAGACCGTTAAAAATAGCGTCTGTGCCGGTTTATCACGCGCTGTTAAGGCAGATATCGATGCCTGTACTAATGCATTAAAAGTCGCCGAGCAGTTTCGTATTCACACCTTTATTTCCACCTCAGACATTCACGTTGAGAGCAAGTTAAAAAAATCGTTCGACGACGTATTAGATATGGCCGTTGGCGCGGTTAAATACGCCCGTAACTTTACCGATGACGTCGAGTTTTCATGTGAAGACGCTGGCCGCACACCAATTGATAACCTATGTCGCATGGTGGAAGCAGCGATTAAAGCAGGCGCTAGTACTATTAATATTCCCGATACTGTTGGTTACACGGTACCAAGCGAATTCGGCGGCATTATCAGAACCTTATACGAGCGCGTTCCGAACATCGATCAAGCGATTATTTCGGTACATTGTCATAATGATTTAGGCATGTCAGTCGCCAACTCTATCAGCGCCGTTGAAGCGGGTGCTCGTCAGGTGGAATGTACCATCAATGGTATCGGCGAGCGTGCTGGTAATGCATCGCTTGAAGAAATCGCCATGATCTTAAACTTACGCAAAGACATTCTTGGCGTTAATACCAACATCAATACCACAGAGATTTACCGCACCTCTCAGTTAGTGAGTAACCTTTGTAATATGGTGGTGCAGCCAAACAAAGCTATTGTCGGTAGCAACGCCTTCTCTCATTCATCTGGTATCCACCAAGACGGCATGCTTAAGTCGCAAAATACTTATGAAATCATGACTGCAGCGTCAATTGGCCAGCCGGAAAAAGCGTTAAACATGACATCCCGTTCTGGTCGTCATGTGATTAAACACCGCATGAACGAGTTAGGTTATCAAGATGATGAGTTTAACTTGGATGATCTCTACGAATCATTCTTAAAACTTGCAGACAAGAAAGGTCAGGTATTCGATTACGATTTAGAAGCTTTGTTGTTCTTTAATCAACAAAAAGACGACAACGATTTCTACAAACTAGCGTATCTAAGCGCCCATTCTGGCTCAGGCATGATGTCGACAGCTAGCGTTAAATTACTAATCGATGATAAAGAGTTTATCGAAGCGGCAACAGGTAATGGTCCTGTAGAAGCCGCCTTTAACGCCATCAATCAAATTACCAACGTCGATATCGAGATGATTGATTATTCGCTTAAGGCAAAAGGTGAAGGCGAAAACGCCTTAGGACAAGTGGACATCGTCGCCGCCTATAACGGCCAAAACTTCCATGGCATGGGCTTAGCAACCGATGTGGTTCATGCCTCGGTGCGCGCGATGTTACACGTACTAAACCTAGTACATCGCGCCGATTTGGTAGCAGACAAACGACAAGAATTTAAGCAACAAATCGCTGGTGTTTAAGACAATTTATAAATTTAAAATAACAAGGTAGAGCAATAGGAATGAGTAACAACGAGTATAACATCGCGGTTTTAGCCGGCGATGGCATCGGCCCCGAAGTGATGGAGCAAGCTAAAAAAGTTTTGGCGGCGGTGCAACAGAAATTTGGTTTCACCCTGAATTACAACGAATTACCTGTCGGTGGCTATGCTATCGATACCTGCGGCGAGCCATTACCGCCTCACACTTTAAAAGGTTGTGAAGAGTCAGATGCTATTCTTTTCGGCTCTGTCGGTGGTCCAAAATGGGAAAATTTACCGCCAGATGAGCAGCCAGAGCGCGGTGCATTATTACCGTTACGCGGTCATTTCAAACTATTCTGTAACCTACGTCCTGCTCGTATCTACAGCCAACTAGCAGCACTATCGCCACTGCGCGCCGATATTTCAGCCCGTGGTTTTGACATTCTTTGTGTGCGTGAACTCACTGGCGGCATCTACTTTGGCAAGCCTAAAGGCCGTGAAGGTGAAGGCGAAAACGTTGCCGCCTATGACACCATGCGTTACTCGCGCCAAGAAATTTTACGCATCGCTAAAATCGCCTTTGAGTCGGCTAAAACGCGTCGTAAAAAAGTCACCTCGGTTGATAAAGCAAACGTGTTAGCTTGTTCTGTGTTGTGGCGTGAAGTGGTGGAAGAAGTTGCTAAAGACTACCCAGAAATCGAATTAGAGCACATCTATATCGACAACGCGGCAATGCAGATGATCCGCGATCCATCGCAATTTGACGTGCTACTTTGTTCAAACTTAATGGGTGATATTCTATCTGATGAATGTGCGATGATTACTGGTTCGATGGGCTTATTACCATCAGCGAGTACCAACGAAGATGGTTTTGGTATGTACGAACCAGCAGGCGGCAGCGCCCCTGATATCGCTGGCCAAAACATTGCCAACCCTATCGCACAAATCTTATCAGCAGCCATGTTATTACGCTTTAGCCTTGGCCAAGAATCAGCCGCTAGCGCCATCGAAGCGGCGATTATCGATGCTTTAGATAACAACTACCTAACGCGTGAGCTTGCTAGCGATCCTGCACAAGCCAAATCAACGAGTGAAATGGGCGACTTTATCGCGCAATCAATTTTGGAGAACAACTAATGGCTAGCACGCTATACGACAAAATCTGGGCCGATCACATTGTTCGCCAAGAGCCTAACGAAACGCCGTTAATTTATATCGACCGCCATTTGGTGCATGAGGTGACTTCACCACAGGCCTTCTCAGGCTTAACTGCCCACGATAGACCACTGCGTCACGTGGGTAAAACCTTTGCCACTATGGATCACAACACATCAACGAAGTCACGCTCGCTAGATGCCTGTAGCGATCAAGCGCGCATTCAAATTCAAACCTTAACGGATAACTGTGATAAATACGGCGTGCAACTGTATGACATTCACAATATTAACCAAGGGATTGTTCACGTCATGGGACCAGAGCAAGGCATGACATTGCCGGGCACGACTATCGTTTGTGGTGATTCACACACCGCCACACACGGCGCATTCGGCGCATTGGCTTTTGGAATCGGCACCTCAGAAGTTGAACACGTAATGGCGACCCAAACGCTTAAGCAAAACAAAGCTAAGTCAATGAAGGTAGAAATTACAGGCACCATTAACGAAGGCATTAGCGCGAAAGACATTATTCTAGCCATTATCGGCAAAACTGGTGCTGCTGGCGGCACTGGTTACATCATCGAGTATTGCGGCACAGCCATTGAGCAATTATCAATGGAAGCCCGCATGACCATCTGTAACATGAGTATCGAGTGTGGCGCTAAGGCAGGTATGGTAGCGCCAGATCAAACAACCTTCGACTACTTAGAAGGTCGCCCACACGCCCCTAAAGGGAAAGATTGGGAAGACGCCGTCGCTTATTGGAAAACCTTAAAGTCTGACGATGATGCCGTATTTGACGCAGTAGTGACTTTACGCGGTGAAGATATTGCGCCGCAGCTTACTTGGGGCACCAACCCGGGACAAGTTGTTGCTATTGATGAAGTTGTACCTTCACCTGATAGCTTTAGTGATGCCGTTGAATCCGACAGCGCACAACAAGCCCTTGATTACATGGCGCTAGAAGCAGGCCAATCACTAACAGATGTTAGTGTCGATAAGGTATTTATTGGCTCTTGTACTAACAGCCGTATCGAAGATTTGCGCGCCGCTGCTAAGATTGCCGATGGCAAAAAAGTCGCAGACAACGTAGTTGCTATCGTCGTGCCGGGCTCAGGCCTTGTCAAAGCGCAGGCGGAGAAAGAAGGATTAGATAAGATTTTCCTCGACGCAGGTTTTGAATGGCGTTTACCGGGTTGTTCGATGTGTCTTGCGATGAATGACGATCGCCTAGAGCCATACGAGCGCTGTGCATCAACCAGTAATCGAAACTTCGTTGGTCGCCAAGGTCGCTTGAGCCGTACTCACTTAGTGAGCCCAGCGATGGCCGCAGCTGCTGCTTGTGCCGGTCACTTTGTCGATATCCGCAATCAGTAAGGAATAATCATGAAAGAATTTACCCAACACACTGGCATTGTTATTCCACTGGATATTGCCAACATTGATACCGACCAAATTATTCCAAAGCAGTTTCTATCGAAAGTAACTCGCGAAGGTTTCGGTCAGCACCTATTTCACGACTGGCGCTACCTAGACGAAGCAGGTAATGAGCCAAACCCTGAGTTCAATCTCAACAAACCGCAATACCAAGGTGGCAGCATCTTGTTGACGCGTGAAAACTTTGGCTGCGGTTCGAGCCGCGAACACGCACCATGGGCGTTAGATGATTTTGGTTTCCGCGTGGTTATCGCTTCAAGCTTTGCCGATATCTTCTATGGCAATGCCATTAACAACGGCATGGTACCAGTGAAGTTAACCGAAGCCGAAGTTGAATCATTATTCCAACAAATGGGTGATGGTGTTGAGCTAACGGTAGATTTAGAAGCACAGCAAGTTATTGCGCCAAACGGCGAGCGTTATGAGTTTCACATCAGTGATTTTCAGCGTGAGTGCTTACTTAAAGGACTAGACTCTATCGGTTGGACGCTGCAACATCTCAAGCAAATTGAAGAATACGAAACCAGCATTCCAGCTTGGCGTCGTTAGTTTTCAAAAAATAGGGAATGGCTTAGGGCCTGTTGATCTTTCGAGGATGAATTTTGTGCAATTGACAAGGCTTTTTCGCAAGGCATGAGGAGCGACGCCTAGTTTACCTAGGCGAGCGACGAGAAACGCCGCGAAAATGTCTTGTCATTGCATCCGAAGGACAGCGTTTGTTCGTGATTTCTACTGCGTTATCGCCTGCTAGCTTAGCCCACTAAGCGTCACAGGCTCTGCCTTGTATAAAACCCGAACAATTCGCTGCAAAAACCTTCACCAAAGATCAACAGGCCCTAATTAAATGGCCATTCCCTGCTCTATAAATTTCACCACACCATCGCGATCAGTATAACCACCTAAGAAATCACCTTGCGCACGACGACAGCCCATTTCCTGCAGCTGCAAGACCTGCGAAAACTCATTCACACCAACAGCCGTTGCCTCTAAATTTAGCGACGAAGCCATAGAAACTATGCCTTCGACTAAACTTGCCGTACTGGCATCTTCATCGATGTGAGAAACATAATCCTCGGTTAATTTAATACCGCTAAATGGGAAATTTCTTAAATCTGAAATATAAGCGCCGCGATCGCCAAATTTGTCGTATTCCAAGGTGAAACCAAGTAATGATAGCTGCTGTAGGATTTCATCGAGTTTGAGCCATTGCGTCGCAATATAGCTCAATGGCAATTCCAATGATAAGCGATGATTATCGACATTATAACGTCCTAATATGTCAGTAAACTTGTCGGCGATTTGATTGTCACGCAACTGACCGTGTGACAAATTGACCGACAGCATCATCGGCTTTATCTGAAGCTGCTGCCAGAAATTCGCATCGATACACACTTGTTCTAATACCAATAAACCAAGCTCTTGCGCACAGCCTGACGCCTCAGCCACCGCATAAACATCATCGTTTTTTATCGTACCAAATTGTGGATGTTGCCACTGAATTTTAGCTTCTAAGCCGTAGAGCGAGTCATCTTCTAAATTAATAATTGGTTGGTAAACAAGATTAAACGCCTTGTTTTGAATCATTTGATCGATTTCGCGACGCATTTGGAAATGCATTAGCGCATTTTCATTTTGTCCTTGTGAGAAACAGCCGATTGGCGCGCCCGTTGACCACGCTTTAATAATCGATGCCTCTGCATTTTTAAGTAATGATTCGCAATCGAGTCCTTGCTCTGGGTAATAAGAAACCCCTTGGCGAATATCGAACTTAAAGCTGTTATCACCAACAGATATAGCCTGTTGATTAACGCGATCGATTTTCGCCGAAACGACATCAAGTGATTCAACATTAGGCAAGTCAGGCAAGAAAATCGCTAACCGCTCATTAGACATTCGCGCCACCGCATCTTCCGAGCGCAATGCCCGTTGCAGGTTATTACAATAAATAAGCAGCACGCTATCGGCTAACTCACCACCGTACTGTTTAGCTAAATCGTTGATTTGAGTAATATCGAGATAAACCACCGCCACTATTAATTTACGACGTCTAGCACGACCAATCATGCCTTCTAAGCGATCTTTGGCAAGAATACTGTTAGCCAAGCCAGTTTTAACGTCGTAGTTGGCGAGATAAGTGCCGGACTTCTGCATTTCTTTTTGCAGTGTTATATCGTGGCTTAAGCCAACAAAACACTCGATATTACCTTCGCGATCCACCAACGGCTTAATGGTTAAGTCGCTCCAGTAACTAGCGCCAGATTGACGTTGGTGTTTGAGTACACCACGCCAAGTATCTTTGTTCTTTATAGTGCGCCACAAGTTTTGGATAACATCTTCGTTGCTATCATCACCTTTTAAAATAGAAAAACTCTCACCGATAATGCTATCGCGACGATAACCCGTCTGGTGCTCAAACATCGTATTTACATATACGATAAAACCATCTTTATCGGTGATAAATACCGCGTGATTACCCGCGTTGTTTGCTGCTTCATAGGCGCGAGAAATCAGTCCTTGCTCGTCTTCTGTTTCTGACTTTAATTCTAATAACAAGCCCAAGACATAACCTTTGTCGTTACGTAATGGCTGTTGTTTAAGTTTGAAAGTCTGAGAAGGAGAATTTAATGACACTTTGTGCTGTGAGTTTTCAGACGTAGAAATCAAAGTACTCACTTGTTGCGGCAATACTAATTTTGCACGCTGACCTATTACCTGATTGCGATCGAGGTGCAACAAATCGCACATAGGTTGATTGATTTGACTGATAACGCCAAAGCTATCCATCATCAACAGCGCATAATCTTTAGTTTCAAACAATGCATCGGTTAATTCTCTGCTAGCGCTAAACTGCTGAGCCATATCCTCATGGCCCAAGTCTTTAATAAATTGAATTAACCAAGCAATCTGACCGCGATACTCGAAACGATTGAGCTGGACATTAATATGCTCTGTTGTACCGCTCTCTGTTAAAACCGGCACCGATAAAACACTACCTTCGTTACCCACCTGATCAAACAACGCCACTAACGGCGCATTGGGCAAGTTAATAATCTGCGACAATAAAGGCAGTGAAGCTAAATCTACATAAGAGAACGACTTTTCTGCGGCGTGATTTTGTTTGAGAATAGTCAAAGAAGCAGGATCAACAACCAATTGTGGCAACACCGAGTGATCGAAAAATGCATTGTGTTGCCTATTGCTGTCGAGCTCTTTTTTAACGCTGCGCAGTAAAACCCAAGTTTGATTGTTGATAACTATTTGTTCAAAGCTAAGTAAAAACAAGGTATTTGGATGGTTACCTTGGGAAAATGAAAAATTAACTTTAATCGTTTGTGACTGGCCATTGGACATTAAAGCGAGTAGATATTCGCTATCGGTAGCATCGATAAACTCACCAAGCCCGCGACCAATGACATCATTTGCCGAACCATTTAAAATTGCCGAAAAGGATTCTGATGCGTGATGAATAACGAGTTGGCTGTCTAATACAGCTTCGTTCAACGACAACAATTGTTTCAATACGTCAGTGTCACCGCCCGCTCCCAATGGCAGTTCATTCAAAATATTTTCATTCATTATTTAGGCAATTTCCAAACTAGCTACAGCGTTATAAGTTTGCATCCATAGACAGGGTTGAGTGGTAATTGCTACCATATTCCACTCATTATTCACGTGTTAAGCCGTCCATGCCAGCAAATAAATTTTCCTTTAAAATTAACTCTACAGTAGCGCAAGCACAGGTGCAACTGAACATTGAAACAATCAAACCCAATGTCGATTGGGACAATTTTTTGTCATTTTCTCAATGGCTTATTCAAACTATTGATGGACAATTCAACAGCCATGATTTAGGGGCAGATCTCCACAAAGTCTCTTTTGAATTCGAAGGAACTCGTCTGTTTATCACCTTTGAAGAAAACAGTAGTAGCATTTGGATAGAGCTCGATAACAACGATGACACCGAAGTATTAACCTTTATTGGCCAATTATTACAAACTTATGCCTAACCAAATAGTGGCGGACTACGCCAATCTAACACCAGATTTTATGCTCGACGCTATTGAATCTATCGGCATCTATCCTACTTCTGGATTAATGGCCCTCAATAGCTACGAAAATAGAGTGTATCAATTTACCGCCGATGACGAGCTCCGATATGTCGTCAAATTCTATCGCCCTGCGCGCTGGACCACCGAGCAAATTATCGAAGAACATCAATTTAGCATTGAGTTGGCTCAGGCAGAGATCCCTGTTATTCCGCCGCTTGTATTGGATGGGCAAACACTACATCAATACAACGGCTTTCTATTCGCGCTTTTTGAATGTCGCGGCGGGCGTCAGTTTGAAGTTGACAACCTTGATCACCTAGAGTGGGTTGGCCGCTTTATGGGGCGCATTCACAAAGTCGGTCAAGCCAAGAAGTTTACACATCGCCTAACACTCAACAGCGATAACTACTTAGTCAAACCGCAGCAATTCTTACTACAATACGCTGAAGTACCAGATTATTTGCGCCAAGCCTTTGATACCGCATTGAATATGCTGGTGGAACTTACTCAACAACAATTATCAGACATAGGTACAGTGGCGCAACAGCGTCTGTTTGGTGACTGTCATCCCGGTAATATTTTGTGGACAGATGATGGGCCACATTTTGTCGATCTCGACGACAGCGTCAACGGCCCAGCAATTCAAGATTTATGGATGATGCTTAGCGGCGATCGCAACGCGCAAATGATGCAATTAGAGGTGTTGTTAGAAGGCTATGGCGAGTTTTGCGAGTTTGATACCAATGAGCTCAAGCTTATAGAACCACTGCGGGCGATGAGAATGGTTAACTACATGTACTGGCTGGCGAAACGTTGGGACGATCCCGCATTTCCGCACAATTTCCCGTGGTTTAACACCCCGCAATATTGGGAACAGCAAGTATTAGCCATCAAAGAACAAATAGCGCAGTTGCAAGAGCCACCGCTGACATTGCCAAGCTTTAACTACTAACCGTGGTCAAAAGATGGAACTAAAACCTAGTTTGTTAATCTTTGATACATAACTTATCACTAACATCAGTGGTAATTTATTGGGTAAGTGATAACCTATCGCAAAAATTTTTAGGAATTAAATACAATGAAAAAATTCGCACTATTATGTTTTACCTTTGTCATGAGCACCTTTGCTCACGCAGCTGACTTTAAAGAAGGCACTGATTATTTTGTAGTAAGTAAGGTTGCTTCTAAAAAGCCGGAAGTTGTCGAATACTTTTCATTTTTATGTCCAGCCTGTTACCGCTTTGAACCTTTAGTAGATAACCTAAAGAAAACGCTACCAACAGACGTTGATTTTCGTAAGAACCACACCGAAACACTTGGCGGCAACGTTGGTGTTGTGATGGCTAAGGCCTACGGTTTATCAAAACTATTGAAAAACGAAGATGTAATGGTGCCAAAAATCTTCCAAGCTGTGCACGTTACGCGTATGCCAATCGCTTCAATGGACGACATCAAGCCACTATTCATGGACGCAGGTGTTAGCGAAAAGAAATTCAACTCAGGTACTAAAAGCTTTAAGTTAAAACGCGTTGCTCAGCAAATGCGTCAAAACACTAAACAATTCCGCATTACTGGTGTACCTACATTTATCATCAACGGTAAATACCAAGTAAATAACAAAGCTATCGATAGCGAGCAAAAGTTCAACGAACTGGTTAACTTCCTAGTTCAGAAGAAAGACTAAATTTCTCCTCACATTTAAAAAACGCTCCATTACGGAGCGTTTTTTTTCATCTCTTCTAATCTGTCTTGTTTCGCTTGCCACTTGCCATTGAGCCACTGCTGAAATCGCGATTTGTACTGTTTGTCATTCTGATAGTCGCCAATCAATTCAGGCGCAATATCAGATAGCTCGATATTGATATCGACTTGTTTCACTCGCCCGCAGACAAAGTCCCAAAACGAAGGAATGCCATGGGGATAAGAAATAGTAACGTCCACCAGCTGATTTAAGCGTCCAGACATTGCATCCAGCGCGAAAGCCATGCCGCCAGCTTTAGGTCGCAACAACGATGGAAATGGCTTCCCTTGTTGCTCACTCTTCTCATTGGTAAAACGGGTTCCTTCAACAAAGTTCACTACACTAACTGGCTTAAGCTGAAATTTTTCACACGAGCGTTTTGTCGCTTCAACATCTTTACCACGCAAATGAGGGTTCTTTAAGAGAAACGAGCGGCTATAGCGCTTCATAAATGGAAAGTCCAACGCCCACCATGCCAAACCAATCACCGGCACAAAGATGAGTTGTTGTTTTAAGAAAAATTTTAAAAAAGGAACCTTACCGTCAAGCACACGCTGCAATACTAAAATATCGACCCACGATTGATGATTGGCGATCACCATATACCATTGTTTAGTCGACAGCTGAGGCAGCGTATTGGTGTTCATTTTAGTACGACTAAACAGCATTTGATTAAAGCTGTTAACTTTAATCCAACCGCTAGCACAGCCGTCGATCAAATAACTCAGCAGTTGCTGTAGTGGCTTAACCGGAATGAGTTTTAACAGTCCTAAAATGAAAATAGGGACAAACCAAAAAATAGTGTTAACCACATAACCGAGTCCAGACAGAACTCCATTGATAAACGACATATTAGCTCCTTAATTGAAGATGGCTAATATACCGATTCACCTGTAATCAAACAACTGTTTATTCCTGTAAGGATTCTGTGAAAAAGTCGATAAAACAACGCACCTTGGCCGACATATATTTGCGGCTTGGATACACCAGAAAACAGTCTATTTTATAGTTTTCATAATCGGGAAATACTTCCACCAAACGACCACTTGCTAGCTCTTCGGTAACATTGATTATCGGTAAACGAGTAATGCCTAAACCCGCTAAACAAAAAGTCGTTTTCATCTCCGACAAGTTAGACAAAATGCGAGGCTCTAGCTTAACCACGATTTTCTCACCGTCGAGCCCAACATAATCCCACACCTTCGGCTGTGGCGCGTTCTTATAACCGATAATCTCGTGATCGACTAATTCGCTAGGGTGCTTGGGCATCCCTCTGCGCTTGATATACTCAGGGGAGGCGATAGTAATATCGGTAGAGCTCATCACTCGCTTACAAATCAAATTAGAATCTTCGAGGCTACCAGAAGCGCGAATCACCAAGTCATAACCATCTTCAATTACATCAACCTTGGTGTCAGAGAGTTCAATATCTAAATTAACTTGCGGATACTTCAACAAAAACTGAGTGAAAATAGGACCGAATTTCGACGCACCAAAACTCACGGGGCAGCTAATCTTTAACGTTCCTTGCGGCTCTTTCTTCGCGCCATCTAATGCTTGCTCGACATCAGATAAATCTTCCAACACCCGTAAACATTGCTGATAATACAGCTCACCCTCTGGCGTAAGTTTTAAGGTGCGAGTAGTACGATTAAGTAAACGAACCCCCAACCGCGATTCCAGTTTATTGACTTCCTTACTGATGTAAGACGTCGAATGCCCCGTCTTATCAGCCGTTTTGGTAAAACTGCCATTGCTAACGACTTGCGAAAAAATCACTACGCCATCGAGCATCTTACTATCAGTAATCATCAAACCACCTATTGAATTTCAGCAGCAACAACCGAGATTTCAACGAGCAATGCTTCGCGTGCCATGCTCGCTTGTACACAAGCACGTGCTGGAGCAGAACCTTCTGGTAGCCAAGCATCCCACACGTCGTTCATGGCAGCGAAATCTTTCATATCTTTGATATAAATAGTGGCAGATAGAATATGGTGGCGGTCACTGCCAGCTTTAAATAGCAGTTCATCGACCTTGTCTAACATGGTTTGCGTTTGATGAGTGATATCTTGGGTGGCATCGGCACAGACTTGGCCGCATAAATAGATGGTCCCGTTGTGTTTTACAATACGGCTCATGCGTTGTTTAGTTTCAATACGCTCAATCATAATTGGTCCTAAAAAGTTAGATTGAGCTTAGTGTAACAATAAATAGCGCTTTAATGCCGCAGATTATTTAACAGTTTGTCCATTGCTCGATAGCCCAGTGCTTCAGCGATATGTTGTCGGTTGACTACTTCACAGCCAGCAAGATCGGCAATAGTGCGCGCCACTTTTAAAATTCGGTGATAAGCGCGCATCGATAAATGAAGCTTTTCAATTGCCGATTCCAAAAACGCATTATCAGACGCCGATAAACCACAATATTTTGATAACAGCTTGCCACTAAGTTGAGCATTAGGACATTGCTGTCGCTGCTGCATAACAGCGCGCGCTCGATTAACTCGCTCTCTCACCACATCGCTAGACTCACCGCGCTCTCCTTGTGACATTTCCCCCTGCGGCAATCTAGGCACATCGATGGTTAAATCAAAGCGATCGAGAAAAGGTCCTGAAACTTTTGATAAATACTTTAAGATTTGATCTGGCGTACTACGGCTGTGCTCACCGACTTCTCCGCAAGGGCTAGGATTTAGCGCCCCTACTAATTGAAAATTGGCGGGAAAAGTTACTTTGCCCGCAGCCCGAGAAATAGAAATATTGCCGGACTCCATAGGCTCACGTAGCGAGTCGAGCACCTTGCGCTCAAATTCCGTCATTTCGTCTAGAAACAACACTCCGCGATGCGCCAATGAAATATCACCAGGACGCGGATTACTGCCGCCTCCTACTAATGCAACAGACGAACTCGAATGGTGCGGGGCTCTATACGGTGGCGTGCGCCAATCTTGAATGGAAACAGTCATGCCACAGGTAGAATGCACTGCCGCAACTTCTAACGCCTCGGTCATGGTTAATTGCGGCAAAATCGTCGGCAAGCGGCTCGCCAACATGGTTTTGCCAGTGCCAGGAGGCCCAACAAATAACAA
Organism: Psychrobium sp. MM17-31; assembly: GCF_022347785.1. Lineage (NCBI taxonomy): Bacteria > Pseudomonadati > Pseudomonadota > Gammaproteobacteria > Alteromonadales > Shewanellaceae > Psychrobium > Psychrobium sp. MM17-31. The sequence goes on along the minus strand of NZ_JAKRGA010000006.1, from coordinate 158,709 downwards.
ATTATGCCCGCCTGCCGCCGCTATTTCTAACGCGCGCTTGGCAAATGATTGCCCCACGACATCTTGTAGATCTAATGACTCCTGCACAGCTTGCTCAGTCATTGGCTGCGGAATTTCTAGCGCGTGCTGACCATGTAAAAAGGCCGTTACTTCCAAAAGCTGACTGGCAATTTTATTGTCGGGATTCTCCAGTAACGCCAACTCATGTTGATTTTGCGCAGCCGCAATAACCAAACGATTCACTTTATTGGCAGCGAGCGCTGCCGGTAAGATGCCAAGCACACGTCGCATTGCTCCCGAAAGCGCGAGTTCGCCATAAAATTCATAGCTTGCAATGTGCTGCGATGGTACTTGTTCACTAGCAGCTAAAATACCTATAGCAATAGCCAAATCAAATCGGCCACCCTCTTTGGGAAGATCCGCGGGGGCGAGATTTACCGTTATCCGTTTATCAGGAAACTCAAATCCAGCGTTAATTAACGCGCTGCGCACCCGATCGCGGGATTCACGCACCGACGCCTCCGGAAGTCCGACGATAGAAAATGCAGGCAACCCATTGCTTAAATGAACCTCAACATTAACTAATGGCGCTTCAACCCCCACCTTGGCACGACTGAAAACAACGGCTAGCGACATTTTGACCATCCTTTGTAACCTGATAAGTAACAAGAATAGAACATCAGCTATGCTTTCGCCCTTTTTGTAATAGCTCATAATCAAAATAAATAACATCAATACCAAAGTATATTTATTAGCTATATCTTTGTTTAATAAGCATTAGCTGGACATAAGCTTACGCCAACTTACCTGTGTTAAAAAATAGTTGCGGTTGGGCGGTTGTGTTTACAAATCCTCCGTGATACAACTTGTCAACACTTAACCTTGTAACAAGCCAATACTTGGCCGTAAGAGAAAGTTTACAAATGAGCTTATTAAGCAAACTAGTCCTGATTATTAACATTATCGTCGTGGTGATTAAGCCACAGCGTCGGGGTGCTAGTGCTTAAACAAAGCAAAGCAAATTACATAAAACCCCCGATGCGAAAGTTTCGGGGGTTTTTTTATATCAATAGCAATGGATGACATAAGATGCGCGGTGCGGATTTATTAGTTAGTTATTTGAAACAAGAAGGGGTAAACACCGTATTTGGTTATCCCGGCGGCGCCATTATGCCCGTTTACGATGCACTCTATGACGGCGGTCTAAAACACGTCTTATGTCGCCACGAGCAAGGCGCGGCCTTCGCAGCAGTCGGCTATGCTCGTGCTAGTGGCAAAGTTGGTGTGTGTATCGCTACCTCAGGCCCAGGAGCGACTAACCTTATCACCGGCCTTGCTGACGCTTACATGGACTCAGTGCCTATCGTTGCTATTACAGGTCAGGTAACCAGCGCGGTTATCGGTACTGACGCTTTCCAAGAAATGGACGTGCTAGGTTTATCGCTTGCCTGTACTAAACACAGCTTTATGGTGCAGCACAAAGACGAACTCGCTGATGTACTGCAACAAGCATTCACCGTCGCAAAATCGGGTCGCCCTGGCCCCGTTCTTGTTGATATTCCTAAAGACATTCAATTAGCCGAAGTAGAAGCAGTACTCGGAAAATCACAAAAAGATCCTATCGTTGAATACGACAGTGAGCGTCTTGCCGCTGCTCAGCAATTACTCGCCAACGCCAAGCAGCCAATTCTTTACGTTGGTGGCGGGGTCGGAATGGCTAATGCGGTTGATGAACTACAAAGCTTTGTTGACGCGACAGGTATTCCATCGGTAACAACCCTTAAAGGCATCGGCGCTATTCCTAGTACCAAGCCATATCATTTGGGTATGCTAGGCATGCATGGCACCAAAGCAGCCAATTTATGTGTTCACGATTGTGATTTACTCGTTGTAATTGGTGCACGCTTCGACGATCGAGTAACAGGTCGTCTTGAGAGCTTTGCTTCCAATGCCCGCGTGTTACACATCGACATCGATCCTGCTGAAATCAACAAACTACGCCAATCTGATGTTTCGCTGTGCGGTGATTTAAAAGATATCTTGCCTGCACTTCACACCCAAATGAACATCGCACCTTGGCAACAAAACTGTCGCGATTTAAAGGTGCAATACAGCTGGAATTACGACGCACCGTATCGCAGCATCTACGCGCCAAAGCTATTGAATTCACTATCGCAAAAATTACCAGAAAACGCAGTTGTTACCTGTGATGTTGGCCAGCACCAAATGTGGGTGGCACAGCACATGAACTTCACCCGTCCAGAAAATCATTTATCCAGTGCCGGTTTAGGCACTATGGGCTTTGGTTTACCAACAGGCATCGGCGCTCGCTATGCCCGTGGTCGCCAAGATCCTATCGTCGTGGTATCAGGTGATGGTTCATTCATGATGAACGTACAAGAGCTAGGAACCATCAAACGTGAACAGTTAAACGTGAAAATCGTCCTCATCGATAATCAGCGCTTAGGCATGGTACGTCAGTGGCAACAGCTATTCTTCGAAGAGCGCTACAGTGAGACTATACTGACGGATAACCCTGATTTCGTCACGCTTGCTTCAGCATTCAATATTCAAGCGCGCACCATTACCATGCAGGCGGATGTTGAAGGAGCGCTCGATGAAATGATTAACAGCAATGGCGCATTTTTACTACACGTGCGCATCAACGAAGCAGACAATGTATGGCCGCTAGTACCACCAGGCGCGTCTAACGCCGATATGATGGAGAAAGTGTAATGTCATCAAGCAATCAACAATTAAAGTTAACACTCAATCAATCACCCGAAGTATTAGAGCGCGTATTGCGCGTCGCTCGCCATCGTGGTTTCAAAGTAGAGCAACTCGATTGGCAACACGAATCGGGTGAACTATTACTCACCGTATCGAGCCAGCGCGCTATTTTCTTGCTCATTAACCAATTAGCTAAGTTGGTTGATGTAAAAGAAATTGTCGAACTCAGCGCGACTCAAGCAAGTAAATCAGCCTAACACTCACAACATTAGTAATCAGAACAATAGTAATCAGAACAAGCGAAAGAATAGAAAGGAACGAGCATGCCAAAATTAAGATCAGCAACCAGTACTCAAGGGCGTAATATGGCTGGAGCCCGCGCTCTGTGGCGAGCAACGGGGATGACAGATAACGATTTTGGCAAGCCTATTATCGCGGTTGCCAACTCCTTTACCCAATTTGTACCCGGTCATGTTCATCTTAAAGACATGGGACAACTAGTGGCTGGTGCTATCGAACAAGCAGGCGGTGTGGCCAAAGAGTTTAATACCATTGCCGTTGATGACGGTATCGCCATGGGCCACTCAGGCATGCTTTACAGCTTGCCATCGCGCGAGCTAATTGCTGATTCTGTGGAATACATGGTAAATGCCCATTGTGCTGATGCGCTAGTGTGTATTTCTAACTGTGACAAAATCACTCCGGGCATGTTAATGGCAGCGATGCGCCTTAATATTCCGGTAATTTTTGTGTCTGGTGGGCCGATGGAAGCGGGTAAAACCAAGCTTTCAGAACAAATCATTAAACTCGATTTAGTTGATGCGATGATTCAAGGCGCCGACCCTACGGTATCTGATAAGCAAAGCGATCAAATCGAGCGCAGCGCCTGTCCAACTTGTGGTTCCTGTTCAGGCATGTTTACCGCAAATTCCATGAACTGTTTAGCTGAAGCGCTAGGCTTAGCGCAACCGGGTAATGGTTCACTGCTCGCAACACATAGCGATCGCGAACAATTGTTCCTTAACGCCGGTAAGCGCATCATGGAGATGTGTGAAGCCTACTATAAAAACGACGATCCTCTAGCTCTGCCTCGTGGCATCGCCACCAAGCAAGCCTTTGAAAACGCCATGACGCTAGATATCGCCATGGGCGGCTCAACCAATACCGTATTGCATCTACTGGCCATCGCTCAAGAAGGCGGTGTCGATTTCACGATGGACGATATCGATCGTTTATCACGTCAAGTACCGCAACTGTGTAAAGTCGCGCCATCAACTCCTGACTATCACATGGAAGATGTGCATCGCGCTGGCGGCATCGTCGGCATCTTAGGCGAGCTAGCGCGTGCAGGCTTACTACACACCGATGTGCGCAGCATGCTCGGCTTATCGCTAAGCGAGATTATCGAGCAATACGACGTTAAGGTGACCGACAATCAAGCGGTAAAAGAATTTTATCGCGCAGGCCCAGCTGGCATTCGCACCACCAAAGCCTTTAGCCAATCGTGTCGCTGGGATACGTTAGATGACGATCGCGAAAACGGCTGTATCCGTAGTATCGACAACGCCTTTAGTCTTGAAGGTGGCCTTGCTGTGTTATCGGGTAATATGGCACTCGATGGCTGTATCGTAAAAACCGCAGGTGTTGATGACGATAACCTTACCTTCACCGGCCCGGCGCGTATTTTCGAAAGCCAAGACGATGCGGTTGAAGGTATCTTAGGCGGCAAAATTGTTAAAGGTGATGTGGTTATTATTCGCTATGAAGGTCCTAAAGGTGGTCCGGGTATGCAGGAAATGCTCTATCCAACCACCTATCTTAAATCGATGGGCCTAGGCAAAGAGTGTGCACTAATTACCGATGGTCGCTTCTCTGGCGGTACCTCGGGCTTGTCTATCGGTCACGTTTCGCCAGAAGCCGCTAACGGCGGCGCTATTGGTTTAGTGGAAGAAGGCGACATCATCGATATCGATATTCCTAAACGCGCCATTAGCATTCGAATTAGCGATGAAGAACTTGCTCAACGCCGCAGCGCGATGGACGCCAAAGGTAAAAATGCTTGGCAGCCAGCCGATCGCGAGCGTCATATTTCAACGGCGTTAAAAGCTTACGCTATGTTAGCCACCAGTGCCGACAAAGGCGCAGTGCGCAATGTCGCCCTGCTCAACAAGGAAGATTAATGAGCACTCAGCTAAGCGGTCTCGATTACCTCACCAAAATATTGCAGGCACCAGTCTATGACGCCGCGATAGTGACGCCACTCGACCCACTAAATAAAATGTCGGCGCGCTTGAATAACACCGTATTACTCAAGCGTGAAGACAAGCAGCCAGTGTTTAGTTTTAAACTACGCGGCGCTTACAACAAGATAGCCAGCCTAAGCGACGAGCAACTCGCCCGTGGCGTCGTTACCGCCTCGGCAGGTAATCACGCCCAAGGCGTGGCCATGTCAGCCAAACGCAAACGCACCACGGCAACTATTGTTATGCCGCGCACCACGCCAGATATCAAAGTGGAATCGGTACGATTGCACGGCGGTAATGTGGTACTGCACGGCGATAATTTCGATCAAGCCAATGCCCATGCTAAATCACTCTCGCACGAAAAAGGCATGGAGTTTATTCCGCCATTTGACGATGAAGAAGTCATTGCAGGTCAAGGCACAGTCGCGATGGAGCTGCTGCAACAACATCGCAAAATCAACAAAGTCTTTGTCCCTGTCGGTGGTGGTGGCCTGATTGCTGGAATGGCGGTGTATTTGAAAATGGTACGCCCTGATATTGAAATCATCGGTGTCGAATCGAAAGACTCAGCTTGTTTATGCGCCGCCCTTGAAGCTGGTGAGCCAGTCGATTTAGATCGCGTAGGTTTGTTTGCCGACGGCGTTGCGGTAAAACGCATTGGCGAAGAGCCATTTCGCCTCGCCAAAGATTATGTCGATGCCATGGTAACGGTATCAAGCGATGAGATTTGTGCAGCGGTTAAAGATATTTTCGAAGATACCCGCGCCATTGCTGAACCTTCTGGCGCATTGGCGCTGGCGGGGCTAAAGAAATACAGCAGCGAACATCGATTAGAGAATGAACACTTAATTGCTGTGCTATCCGGCGCCAATGTTAATTTTCACGGCCTCCGTTACGTCTCTGAGCGCTGTGAACTCGGCGAGCAGAAAGAAGGCGTCATGGCAGTAACTATTCCTGAAAGAAAAGGCAGTTTCCGCCGTTTCTGTCAATTAATCGGTGGGCGCGCCATTACCGAGTTTAACTACCGTTTTGCCAATCGCGATTGTGCCAGTATTTTCGTGGGACTGCGTCTTGCCAACGGTGAAACAGAACTCAACTCAATGATTGAACACCTGCAGCAACACGATTATCCAGCCCAAGACTTGTCACAAAATGAATTGGCAAAGCTTCACGTTCGTTATATGGTGGGCGGCCGCCCACAAGAAGCGGTTAACGAAAAACTGTTTAGTTTTGAGTTTCCTGAGTGCCCAGGTGCACTAACCAACTTCTTGGCAACCTTGGGAGAAAGCTGGAATATTACCCTATTCCATTATCGTAACCACGGCGCGGCCTTCGGTCGCGTGCTGGCGGGATTTGAGCTAAGTGAAGACGGTTATGATGACTTTGTTCATCACCTAGAACAACTTGGCTATCAATACAAAGACGAGAGTGACAACCCTGTTTACAGCTTATTTTTAACTCATTAAAGGATTTTATTCATGGCTATTACTTCATTTCATCCAACACCGCGCACTTTGATGGGTCCGGGCCCAAGCGATGTTTCACCACGTGTCTTGCAAGCCCTAGGTCGCCCGACAATTGGTCATTTAGATCCTGAATTCGTTGGTATGATGGACGAAGTTAAAAGCCTACTACAATATGCCTTTCAAACTAAAAATGAGTTCACCATTGCGGTATCCGCTCCTGGCAGTGCAGGCATGGAAACTTGTTTCGTTAATCTCGTTGAACCACAAGACAAAGTGATCGTTTGTGTTAACGGTGTCTTTGGTACTCGCATGGTGGAAAACGTTGAACGCCTTGGCGCTACCGCGATTGTTGTCGAAGATGAATGGGGTAAACCAGTTTCTTTAGATAAGGTAGAACAAGCGCTAAACGAACACACCGATGCCAAGTTCCTCGCTTTTGTCCACGCCGAAACTTCAACAGGTGCATTATCTGACGCCAAAGCGCTGTGTGCACTAGCACAGCAGCACGACGCGTTAACTATTGTCGATGCCGTAACCTCGCTTGGCGGCGTTGAATTGCGCGTTGATGAATGGGGCATCGATGCCATTTATTCAGGTAGTCAAAAATGTTTATCTTGTGTACCGGGGATTTCTCCTGTGAGCTTTGGCCCACGCGCCATCGCTAAACTGGAGCAACGTCACGGCAAGGTGCCAAGCTGGTTCTTAGATCAAACATTGGTTATGAGTTACTGGAGCGGTAAAGGCAAGCGTAGCTACCACCACACGGCGCCAGTTAATTCGCTGTACGCACTGCACGAGTCACTAGTCATGCTGCAAGAAGAAGGCTTAGAAAATGCTTGGGCACGTCACCGCACGCAGCACGAAAAACTCAAGGCAGGCTTAACCGAGCTTGGCATCGAATTTATTGTCGATGAAGCGCATCGCCTGCCGCAACTTAACACTGTCGTAATCCCTGCTGGGGCTGACGACGCTGCCATTCGCAGCACTTTATTAAACGATTACAACTTAGAAATTGGCGCAGGCTTAGGCGCACTCGCGGGCAAAGCGTGGCGCATCGGTCTCATGGGCTATGCAGCGCGCAACGAAAACGTTGCCCTGTGTTTAGCCGCGCTAAAATCTGCATTAGGTAAATAACACAACAATGATTAACGTATTAGTTAACGGCGCCAACGGGCGCATGGGAAAAGAAGCGGTTAACGCGATTAACAACGATGACGCGCTAAATCTAGTCGGCGAAATTGACTACCAAGACGATTTAGCAGCCACTATCGATAGCTTAAAACCTGATGTGGTAGTAGATTTTACCGCTGCATCAGCGGGTTTCAACAATACCAAAACTATTCTTGAGCACGGCGCTCGCCCAGTAATTGGCACCAGTGGTTTTGTAGAATCGCAAGTGCAAGAGCTGCAAGCACTGTCGCAAGAAAAAGGCTTAGGTGGCTTGATCGCCCCTAACTTTAGCGTAGGCGCGGTGTTAATGATGAAGTTCTCAGCCGAAGCTGCTAAATACCTGCCAGACGTTGAAGTGATTGAAGCCCATAGCCCACAGAAAGAAGAAAGCCCGTCGGGTACTGGTTTACGCACCGCAGAAATGATTAGTGCCGCTCGCACTGCCGCGCCGCAAACCACCAGCGATAAAGAGCTTATTGAAGGCGCTCGCGGTGCAGAGCTGCACGGCGTCAAACTACACTCAATTCGTCTACCGGGTGTTGTTGCACAACAAACTGTATTCTTTGGCGGTTTGAGCGAAACCCTAAAGATCGAGCACAACTCACAGCACCGTGAGTCTTTCATGCCGGGCGTAGTTTTAGCCTGTAAAAAAGTTGTTGAACGTCAGCAACTTGTTTACGGTTTAGAACATTTAATGGATTAAAATTTCGCGACTAAACAGCGTAAAACTGGTTAACGACTATACTTAAATCTACCCCGTACTGTCGTTAACCTTTTTAGGCTGTCCATGAAAACTTCCTTTTCGGCGTTTCTATTATTGATTGTCGCGTGCTGCATGCATGCCAACGCTTTTGTATTAAGCGACAACCAAAACTCTGCCCTAAGTAGCCCTCACCTACTTACCCTCAAAGAAAAGCAGTGGTTAGAAGCCAATCCACATATTGAAATAACTACCGATCAAAATTGGTATCCCTTTGTTTTCATCAACCAACAAGGGCAAGTCGATGGTTTTAATAAAGATTTAATTGCGCTCATTAATCACAACCTCAGCACCGAATTCACTTTAAAACGCGATCACTCTTGGGCAGCAGCCTATGACAAACTCATCGATGGAAAAATCTGGGCACTAACATCTGTCACTCCGACAGAAGCTCGTAAACAACTTCTGTCTTTTTCACCAGTTTACTACTTTACCGCGCAACACATTCTGACCCGTAACAATCGCAACGATATCGAAAAATTAGAAGATCTCACTGGCAAGCGCATTGCGATATTCAAAAATCACATTATCGGTGACTATATTAAGCAGCAGGTTGCACCGTCGAAAATTCATTATATTGAATCAACATTAGAAGGACTTGAAAGCGTAGCTTCTGGCCAAGTAGACGCCGCTGTAATTACACATGCCAATGGCAATAAAGTTAAAGAAATGGGGCTTAAGATAGCAGCGGCACTAATCAACGACACCGGCAATCTCGCTATTGCAACGCATAAGAGCCAGCCATTACTCACGAAAATCCTCAGTAAGGGCGTGGCTTCAATATCCAAGCAACAGTTGGCAGATCTAACTGACAAATGGTTCAACATGGCCAAAGATAATAGATTATTCACCGATGAAGAGTTGGACTATATCAAACAGAATCCCGTGCTCAATGTCGGCGTAGACGAATGGAAACCCTATCTATTTTCCAACCAACAACACGCAATTAATGGCATTGTCGGAGACATTTTGGCCGATGTTGCCAAAACATCGGGGTTTTCATTTCAAGCAGTCACTGGCCATAAGCAGCAATTAGAGCAACAGTTCAAACAAGGTGTAATTGATATTATGCCTGCCTCTTTTCACGCATCCCTTAATAACCATGACAATGCTTCGGTGGACTATCTCTCTCTGACTTCTTCACTATTCATTGAAGAGACTCGTCACGATATCAGTGGCTTAAGCGACTTAGTCGGCAAAACACTAGTCGTTATTCAAGGTTCACGTCACCACGATCTTATCAACAGCTTGCAGCGCGGTATTTCAGTCACCAAAGTCGATAACTACGCAACGGCACTTGAACTAATTAATACCAACGGTGCTGACGCTATATGGGGAGATAGCTATTCAGTATCACAATTTATAGAGAGTAATTTCATTCACGGCATACGATCACTGCCACTGCACAGTGATGTAGCTCAACAACTCGTAATGCGCATACAAGACGATCAGCCGTTGCTTAAGAGCATTCTGAGTAAATCATTGATGCTAATAAGCCAGTCGCGTAAAAAGATAATTACCAACGATTGGCTTAGCGCTCAACATCATAAAACAGGACTCAATCTCGCCTTTGGGCTTGGCAAAGAGCCATTTACCTTAGATCACCCGAAGATCCGCGGCATTGAATACGATTTAATGTATCGCGCGCTACGCAATCAAGGCATGGAAATATACAGCTCGGTTAACTTGTCGACGCCACTGCTTCATCAAGCCTTAGCCAGCAATTCAAATATCGATGCTAAGGTAGCCGTAAATCCCAAAGATGATGGCTACTTTTATTCTCGACCTTTTATTAATTTCGAAAACATCGTTATCTCTAGAGCGAAAGACAATCGAAAGATAACGACGGCCAGCGACCTCGCAGGATTAACCACTTTGGCTTTTACCGACGCCTATAAATATCTCGGCGACGATTATTATGGGTTATTTAATCCGCAAACGAGACCCAAAGACTATCGCGAATATAAGTTTCAGCAACAACAAGTGGTGTCTTTTCTGCGTGGCGAGGGCGATGTTCTAGTCATCGATAAGAATATATTCGAATGGCAGGTCAATCACACGCCAAGTCACGAGGTAAATGACTTCACCTACCATACGCCGTTTTCTCAAAAAAATGCCACTATGGTCGGTTTTAGAGACAAATATTTACGCGATCGTTTTAACCAAGGCCTCGTTAATATCAAAAACAGCGGCGAATACGATTACATCATCAAGCAATACACCAACAATGTAATGCAGCACAAAATTGAAGCGGCACAATTATTTTCCGCCATAATCGCCAATCACATGTATTCAACGGATACTACGCCGTTAAAGAACCTACTTAACGCGCTGATTTCTTTACCCTACATAGAAAGAGTGGACGTCTTTGATAACCAACAAAATCTCATCGAGCAAGCTATCGAACAGAGCAGCAGCAACAAATATTTTAATCAACAAGACATCATTAATATCTTCGATAAAGTCGCTTCACCGCAGGGCTATCTCAATATCTATTTTGATGATAATTACATTGCCAATCACCTTAAGGGAACTAGCTTAATCCCCGACATTCAACACTTTAAGAGCCAACCTCGCTTTAGCTATATCTCAGCTATTTATCATCGATTGAACTATCAAAACAACGAATTGGCGTTCACTAATCAAGAGCAACGTTACTTGGACTCACACCCCGTCATTCGCTTTTCTGAAGTTGATTGGCGACCTCTGTCGATAGTCGAGGATGGTAAATTCAGTGGCTTAATGGCGGATTATCTCGACATCATTAGCGCTAAAACAGGCATTGAATTTACACTGATCAAAGAAAGCACTTGGCCGGGTGTGATTCAAGCCTTCGAAGAACATCGTATCGACCTTATTCCTGGGATAACAGACATTGAGCAAAACGCTACTTCTGGCATCATTTCCGAAGAGTTTTCGTTTTTTCATTTTGGCATTGTGATGGACGAAAATGCTTCATTTGTCGATACCTTAAGTGATTTACAAGGCAAAACAATTGCCCTTCCCAAAGGCGATCCCGTTTTTTATTTTATTAAAAAACAATATCCTGACGCCAAGATAATCGAAACCTCATCAATGGAAAAGGCTTTAGAGCTGGTGGAAAATCAAAAGGCCGACGCATACATTGGCCACATGGCAGTTGCCATTTATCAGTTAGAAACCCGCTATCGACGCTTAAAAATTGTCGGGCAACTTGATGCCGGCTTCTCTCATCGCATCATGGTGCATGACGATCAACAAATATTATTGTCTATCATCAACAAAGTACTGGCTTCGATCGACGACGCTACCCATCGGGAAATTCGCCAACGTTGGGTGCAACGCAACGTCAGCACCGCAGTAGATTACGAGATAATTTATTGGATACTTTTCTGCTTTAGCATCATTTCTATCGTTTTCATAGTGAGCTTTCGTCGCGTTAAATCTGCCCAACGCCAAGTATCACGATCTCACAAAGAGCTGTCCAAAAGCATGGCTGCCCTCAACGAGCAAAAGGAAATTTTTGAAACGCTGTTTTACGACACCTCAGATGGGCTGTTATTAATGAAAGATGGCATCTATACCGATTGCAATAATGCCGCTTTAAAGATGTTAGGAATGACCGATAAACAGCAAATCATCGGCTTAACGCCTGTCGATATTTCACCATCCAAACAACCCGATGGCCAACTTTCAGCACAACAGCGAGAAGAAATAGACCAACGCTGCGCCAGCGATGGCACCCAACGTTTCGAGTGGGTATTTCAAAAAGTCGATGGTCAAGAATTTTGGGTAGAGATCGTATTGACTGAAATCGTCAGAAACAATGAGAATACGGTGCACGTTGTATGGCGCGATATCAGCGATAAAAAAGCATTAGAGCAGGCGCAAATTAATCACAACGCCCAACTGATCGATGCTAATAGAGATTTAGAGCAATCGCTAAAAGATCTCAAAGATGCTCAGCAACAACTTATCGAATCGGAAAAAATGGCGAGTCTTGGGGGCCTTGTTGCCGGCGTCGCCCATGAAATCAACACGCCAGTAGGCATAGGATTAACCGCGGCCACTCACTTTTTAGAGCTCAATCAGTCAATCGAAGAGAAATACGTCGCGCAAAAAATGAAAAAAAGCGACTTCGATAGTTACTTAGGTGCATCTAAGGAAATTGCTGAATTATTAATGCGCAACCTAGAACGTACTGCCGAGCTAGTACGCAGTTTTAAGCAAGTTTCAGTTGACCAAAGCTCGTCACAATCACGCGTGTTTAATATTGCAGAATACATCGAAGAAATTCTTACCAGCATTCACCATGTTATCAAACACACGCAAATCACTATTGAGGTTGAATGTGAGCCAACACTGTCTATCAACGGCTGTCCGGGTACATTTTCACAAATCATTTCAAATTTAGTGCTCAATGCCAGCATTCACGCTTTCCCTAACAAACAAGGTGTCATAACCATTAAAGTCAATGAACAAGGCGAACATCTCAATTTAATGGTGATGGATGATGGTATAGGCATTAAGCAAGAAAACCTCAGCAAGATATTTGAACCCTTTTACACTACCAACCGCGACAATGGCGGCAGTGGACTAGGGCTCAACATTGTATATAACATAGTCACTAATCAACTCGATGGCAGTATTAACTGCGCGAGTGAGCTGAACCAAGGAACAGTGTTTAGTATCTCTTTTCCCGTTGAGCTGGCTTAATTTGTAATCCTTGATGATTAGCGTTAGGTTAATTAAACCCTTTCGCAACGAGTGATAATACAATGACTAAAAAACAACAGGGACAATTCTGCTGGCTAGAATTGACGGCTCAAGACTGGCAAGTAGCGAAAACTTTTTATTGTGATCTCTTTGGCTGGCACGCCGATGACGAAGACATTGGCGATGGCATGTATTACACCAAGATGACGGTTGACGATAAAGTCGTCGCAGCCATGTTTCAACGGATGCCAGAACAAGAAGCCAACGGCGTGATGACCAACTGGCTAACTTATATCGCCGTCGATGATGTCGATGCAACCCTTGCCATTGCAGAGCCGCTTGGCGCTGCAGTTATCGCAGGTCCTCATAATGTCATGGACGCTGGGCGCATGGCGATATTACAAGAGCCAAACGGCGCTGTATTTGCGATTTGGCAAGCTAATCAACATGCAGGTATCGAACTTCGAGACTGCGAAGGGACATTGTGTTGGAGCGAATTAGCCACGCTTAATCGCGAAGACAGCAAAGCCTTTTACCACCAAATTCTGGGCTGGGAGTATGACGATAAAGACATGATGGGTTTAACTTACACGGAGTTAAAAGCTGGGAATCATCAAGAAGGCGGCATGATGGAAATGACCGAAGAATGGGGAGACACCCCGCCCCATTGGATGAATTATTTTGCAGTTGATGACTGCGAAGCTATGGCCAATAAAGCACAAGAGTTAGGCGCGATGATTTGTGTACCGCCAACTGATATTCCCGATGTTGGGCGCTTCTCGGTGATCAACGATCCGCAAGGAGCAACTTTCTCAATTATTCAGTTGTTAGCTCCTCCGGCTTAATCCTAACTAGACCTGTGGACGTGAACGTCCTGTTCGACGATCAGTGTTCGCAGGTTTCTTTTGACCACTACCTTCTTGCTTACGACGATTACCATTGTTGCCCTGTTTATGACGTGGATTAGCACTCTTTGGCTTGTGTCCGCGAGCATTTTCACCTGAGCGCTGACCGTCTTTATGCTCCGAGCGCGGTTTTGGTTTCTTTGGCTTTTTAGGTTTTTTCGGCTTAATCGGACGTGTGTCCAATTCTGTCTCAGGCACGCGATGAACCGCTTCAAAGCCTGGAATTTCTTTACGCGGGATCAGCATTTGAATTAAGCGCTCAACGTCTTTAAGTTGCTGCATCTCATCATTACTCACAAGAGATACCGCCTCGCCTGTCGCACCAGCACGTGCGGTACGACCAATACGGTGAACGTAATCTTCCGCCACATTTGGCAAATCAAAATTCACTACCTGTGGTAATTGTTCAATATCCAGCCCACGTGCTGCAATATCGGTTGCAACTAACACTTTAATTTCACCGCTCTTAAAACCTGCTAACGCACGTGTTCTAGCGCCTTGACTCTTATTACCATGAATTGCTGCTGCGCTATGACCTTTAGACTCTAATTGCTTGGCAATGCGATTTGCGCCGTGCTTAGTACGTGAAAAGACCAACACCTGTTGCCAATCATTGTCTTCAATTAAGAAAATTAATGCGGCTGTCTTACGGCTTTTATCGAGCGGACATAACCATTGGTCGATGCGATCTACAGTAGAGTTTTCTGGCGTTACTGAGATTTCAACAGGATCGTGAATTAAGCCTTTGGCCAATTGACGAATCTCCGGCGAGAAAGTTGCCGAGAATAATAAATTCTGACGTTTCTTAGGCAACAACTTAATGATGCGCTTAATATCGTGAATAAAGCCCATGTCTAACATGCGATCGGCTTCATCAAGCACCAAGGTTTCTAGATGGTCAAAACGCACCGCATTTTGACTGTATAAATCTAACAAACGTCCCGGTGTAGCCACCAAGATATCGGTACCGCCACGTAAACGCTGCATCTGCGGATTAATCTTTACACCGCCGAAAACAACAGTAGATTTTAGTGGTAGCTTGCGACTGTAGGTTGTTACGTTTTCCGCCACTTGTGCCGCTAACTCACGTGTTGGCGTTAGCACTAATGCTCGAACTTGGTTACCGCGAGCTGGTTTACCCGTGCGAAGACGTTCTAAAATAGGCAAGGTAAAGCCTGCCGTTTTACCTGTACCAGTTTGCGCTGCAGCCATGACATCTTTACCAGCTAACACAGCAGGGATCGCCTGCGCCTGAATCGGAGAAGGTGTTTCATAACCTTGATTAGCAACAGCTTCAAGGATCTCAGGGCATAAACCCAATTCAGTAAATTTCATAGCTAGACTCATTGTTGGGCGGCTTAAAAAAGTCGCAAGCTCAAAAAGCGGGCTAGTGTACAGCAAGCCAGCCAATAGACCTACGGTTTTAATGGGTTTGCATCACTAAATAACAAAAAAGCCAATATCAATCGATATTGGCTTTTTACTAAACGAACCGGAGACTAATGAGTCTGACAAGATTTAAAGTGTTGATTTAAAGCTTCAACCAATCCTTTAACACCGATAAGCCCGACATAAACGTTATTTTGCATCACCGGAAAACACGTCTGATCGCAAAATCCCGCAGTATCTGAAATAACTTTCGATGCGACATCGTGAATATTATCTTCGGCATCAATAGTCACTACATTGGTTTTAATAATATCGCTAACTGTAGGCGCACCATCACAGTAATAGCTGCTAGATACCAGCGTGCGTAAACAATCTCGTTCACTTAAAATGCCAACTACACGCTCATTTTCAACCACCACAGCACTGTCTTGGGGGCTTTTTTCAATTTGGTCAACGGCATCAGACAACAATGTCGAAGACGTAATCACAGGAGCGTTTTGGGTAATAAAATCCTTCACTTTCAAATCAATCATGGTCTCGTCCTCATTGTTCCAAGTTTATGGTTAAGCCAAGTGAGCAGTTAACTCGTCGGCGCCGCCGATGTGTTCTCCGGCGATAAATACTTGTGGTACTGTGGTTCTTCCTGTCATTGCACGCAATGACAATAAACTCGCGTCTGAACCAATCACAATTTCTTCAAATGCCATTCCCTTGCTAGTTAACAACTCTTTGGCTCGAGCGCAATGTGGGCAACCTGCTTTACTAAATAATGCCACATCAAGTGGTGCTTTCGCGTCACTGTTTATATAGTTAAGCATAGTATCTGCGTCAGAAACTTCAAACGGGTCGCCTGGCTTGTTCGGCTCAATAAACATTTTTTCGATAACGCCATTTTTAACCAGCATAGAATAACGCCAGCTGCGTTTACCAAAACCTAAATCTTGCTTGTCAACAAGCATGCCCATGCCTTCGGTGAATTCACCGTTGCCGTCAGGAATAACTGTGATATTTTCAGCGTCTTGATCTGCCAACCATGCATTCATAACAAAGGTATCGTTAACTGACATACAAATGATGTCATCAACACCGTTGTCTTTAAATACGCCAGCAAGTTCATTAAAACGCGGAAGGTGAGTAGAAGAACACGTTGGGGTAAAAGCACCCGGCAGTGAAAATACAACCACGGTTTTGTTTTCAAAAAGCGATTGTGTAGTTACATCAACCCATTCATTATTTGCGCGGGTTCTAAAAGTAACATTTGGAATTGCTTGGCCTTCTTTGTTCTCTAACATGATCTTCTCCATAGTGATTTTATACGTCATTGCTGACTTGGTATAAAACCAGTATGAAGAAAATCGATGTCATTTGCCAAGCGAAACTATCAATTACAGCGATAGGTTATAACTATCGAATTCAAAAAATCAATAGTTACTTATAAACTGGCAATTCGATGCGGACGCACAAACCGCCCTGCTCGCGGTTTGTAATTAGGACTCGCCCACCGTGATTATTCACAAAGCGATGCACTATTGCCAATCCCAAGCCACTGCCTTGACCACCTCGCGCGTTATCCCCTTGCACAAAAGGCTTAAATAGCTGCTTAATTTTATCGCTCGGAATTCCCGGGCCGTTATCTTCTACCTTGAAATAAGCGACACCACGCCCAGACATGCCAGAATGAATTTCAATTTGACCGCCACCGTAGCGAATAGCATTACTAATTAAATTGGCGAGCACTCGTTTTAAGGCATGGGTACGCAACATCATCGGCGGGAGCTTGCCAAGATTAGCAGTAATATTTCGTCCGCGATTAGCTTCAGCTTTCACTTCTTGGCTAATAATCTCGTTGAGATCATTAAGCTCTGCCACTTCTTCGCGATCTAGCTTAATGTAGGTAATAAACTGATCGATGATTTCATTCATATCATCGATATCTTGCTCGATACCCTCTTTAAAAAACGCTTCTTTGTCATCAAGCATTTCAGTGGCCAATCGAATTCGGGTGAGAGGCGTGCGTAAATCATGAGAAATACCCGCCATTAGTAGCGCGCGATCATCCTCAAGCTGCTTGATGCCCGATGCCATCGAGTTAAAGGCACGGGTTAAATCAATCACCTCAGAAGAGCCTTCGAATTTTAAGCGCTCAGGATATTCACCTTTTGCCACTTGATTAGCAGCGAGCTGTAAATTTCGCAGTGGCTTGGTGAGATGTCGCGCAAATAACCAACCACCAACAATCGATAAACTGCCTATGACAATCAAGTAAAACGTCAGCGGCGAAAACTCGCTATCATCGAACTTTTCCAGCGGGATTTTTATCCAGACATAGGGGTCTTGTGGCGGACGGATCCACACCATAAACAATTCGCCTTTGGCGACTCTAACTTCGGTTTCCCCACCTAACTGCTCACTCATTTGTTCGGAGATATAGCGATATGGAATCGTCTCATCAAGGCCATAGCGAGACGCTAAATAAGCGGGGTACACTCGTAGCCCAGTGACTTCTTTAAACTGCTCGGTAAGAATTTCATCGGTGGGAAGCTGTTCACGCCCTTGCTCTGGCATATTCATAAATACCAGCTTTACTTGCTTAGCGAGTAAATTAGTAATTTGCCTTAGGCTTGGTTCAACGTAGTGTTTTGTGACTATGGTGTATGACACCACTTGATTGATCAGTAATAAAAAACCAATTAAGAGCGCCGTTTGACCAAAGGCGCTCTTAGGAAACCAGCGCTTCATTAGTGGGCGCGGCCATCAGGAACGAAGACATAGCCTAAGCCCCAAACTGTTTGGATGTAACGCGGATTAGTTGGATCTTCTTCAATCATTCGGCGCAGACGTGAAACTTGAACATCGATACTGCGCTCTAGCGCGCTGTAATCGCGGCCACGTGCCATATTCATTAGCTTATCGCGTGACAGCGGTTCGCGAGGGTGGGTCACTAGTGATTTAAGCACCGCAAATTCACCAGAGGTGAGTGAAGTCACTTCATCGCCATGATGCATTTCACGGGTTGCCAAATTGAGCTTGAAGTCACCAAAGGTAATTTCTTCTTCATTTTGCGACGGTGCGCCCGGCACTTCGCTACTGCGACGACGCAGAACGGCATTAACTCGGGCCAGTAATTCACGTGGGTTAAATGGCTTAGGCAGGTAATCATCAGCACCGAGCTCTAAGCCGATAATGCGGTCAACTTCATCGCCTTTTGCCGTCAGCATTAAAATAGGGATGTCGTTATTTTTCTTGCGTAGGCGCTGACAAATCGTCAAGCCATCTTCACCCGGTAACATGAGATCTAACACCATCATGTGGAAGTTTTCGCGCTCCATTAGGCGGTCCATTTGCTCACCGTCGTTGGCGGTACGCACCTGAAACCCTTGTTCGACTAAATAGCGCTCTAACAAGCTACGCAGACGAGCATCGTCATCGACAACTAAAATCTTGGTGGTTTCATTACTCATGATTGAATCTCTGGAAAGTCGTTAGCAATTAAACACTAATATAAAATCTAAGTGCCCGTAAAGCAAAAGCTCAAATGTGTATTTTGTCCGAGCTTTGTTACAAAGTATGTTTTAGTGACTTAAAGTGTTAATGATGAGGGAAGGCTATTTCTTATAAAAGATATTATTGATATACCAAATCTTATCGCCAGAAGGTGTTTTTACCACCACTTCGTCATCGATTTCTTTGCCGATTAAGGCGCGCGCCATCGGTGAATCTATGGTGATATGATTATTTTCAACGTCAATTTCATCGGGGCCAACCACGCGGTAAGTGGCTTGCTCTTCATTGTCATTTTCAAGCTCGACATAAGCCCCAAAGTAAACCTTGCCTTCTTGTGATGGCGCGTAATGAACGATTTCTAACTCTTCTAAACGCTTCATTAAAAATCGTAGCCTGCGATCGATGGAGCGTAGCTCTCGCTTGCCCTCTTTATATTCCGCATTCTCACTACGATCACCTAAGGCCGCAGCCTCAGAAACCGCACGCGTAACCTGTGGCCGCTTTTCTTTCCACAAATATTTTAATTCTTGATCGAGCTTATTCCAGCCGCCGGGTGTGACTAAATTAGTTTTCTTCATTAACGGCATACTGATTGAGGAACATATCGACACTGCGATTCACTAAAGCTTCGCTTTCAGCTTCCGTCAATACATCGCAAACACGGATAAGCTGCGGCCAAAAACAAACCCCTTTTAGCAAGCTGTGTAACTGTTCCATCGCGATTTTTACATCATCGATACGCAGTTTTTCATCGGCAACAGCACTTTTTAACCAGCGTTCTAAATCTGTTTCAGTGTTGTGAATTTTACACATTTCTTCTTGTAAATCTGAGGCTTCAAACAAAAAGTGCCCCAAGGCAACACGCACTAGTTCGATGTATCCTTCGCTCGCCATGGTTTTCATTTCGGTGAGTAAAATATCGGTAAGCTGCTGCTTAATTGGCAAATCTGCTTGGTATGACAACCCCGTCGTCATTACTGCGTCATCCCATAATTGAGAAATGAGATGAAACACCAATGTTTCTTTGGTGGCAAAGTGATTATAAACGGTACGCTTGGACACCTGAGCTAACTCTGCAATTTTGTCCATGCTAGTGGCTTTTACACCATCTTGTCGAAACGCAATATTCGCCGCACTTAAAATAGCGCTGCGTTTCAACTCGCTTCTTGTCTGTTTTGTTTCTGTCATACCGATCTACTTGCGTCACAAATTTTCGATTATTTTAACTGATGGCGTTTACATATCAACAAACAAAAAATAAACTACACCGTACAGTTTACATTTTGAGACGCAAAAATGAAAGCCCAAACCTTGTTATTAAGTTGTTTAACCACCTTAGTCGGAGTCGTTATGAATTGTAGTGCCATTGCCCAACAACCAGCCTTTGATACATCACGTAAAGCGGATGGTAAATACCTCAATCAATACATCACCTATTCCACTAGCATGGGAAATATTTGGGACATTACCAAAGCGTATGCAACCACCAAGCGTCTTGCGGCCACGCCACGTCACATTCCAATGACTGATATTACGAGCGACGTATTGGCACAGACTCACGATGCAATATTTCGCCTAGGCCATTCTTCACAACTGCTGCGTCTCGACGGCAAATACGTATTAACCGATCCTGTTTTCAGCGAAAGAGCGTCACTAGTGCAGTGGGCAGGCCCGAAGCGGTTCCATCCAATGCCATTAACATTAGACGCTTTACCAAAAATTAGCGCCGTCGTATTAAGCCACGATCATTACGACCATCTCGACCGCCAAACGCTTGAAGCATTAAATGAAAAAACCAGCTACTTTGTCGTTCCACTAGGACTGAGCAAGCACCTTAGCGACATCGTAGATAACGAAAAAATCATTGAACGTGATTGGTGGCAATCCATAGTGCTGGATGACATCGAATATGTCGCTACGCCAGCGCAACACTTTTCGGGACGAGGATTATTCGATCGTGATGAAACGCTATGGGCAAGCTGGGTAATAAACAGCAAGCAACGCAAAGTATTTTTCAGTGGCGATTCCGGCTACTTCCCAGGCTTTAAACAAATTGGCGATCGCTACGGACCATTTGATATCACCATGGTAGAGACTGGTGCTTACAATGACTTATGGAGCGAAATTCACATGAGCCCAGAAGAAAGTGTGCAAGCGCATGTCGATTTGCAAGGAAAATACATGCTGCCTATCCACAACTCGACATTCGATTTAGCACTGCACGACTGGTTCGAACCACTAGAGCGAGCGCTAAGTGCCAGCATTCAACACAATACAAAAATGCTCTCGCCAATCTTTGGTCAAGCCATCAGTTTTGATGATTTAAGTCTTGATAACGCACAGCAGTATCAACAAAGCTGGTGGTTACAGGCACAATAAACGTCATTTATATAATCTTAGTTCGACTAAAATAATAATTGCGATAACAAACCAATCGGTCTACTATCGCAATTATGAACAAAACCACACTATCAAAAGGCGAGCAAACCAAGTTGCAGATTATTCAAGCTGCGGCGAAGCTCATCTATCAACAAGGCTTTAATCACACAGGGATGGCCCAAGTTTTAAAAACTGCTGGCGTATCCAAAGGCTCATTCTATTTTCATTTTAAAGATAAGGATGAATTGGGTCATGCCGTGGTTGATCATTATCGACAACAGTTCAAGCAAAGCCTGCCATTGCATTTGCAGCATCCAACGTTGGGTAGTTTGGATAAAATTAGCGCCTTTCACCATTTTTATTATCAACAGTTCGAGAATGCAAATTTTGCATTTGGCTGCCCTATCGGCAACCTGACACAAGAATTGACCGATCTTTGCCCAGTGTTTGCTGCAAAACTCAACACTAGCCTCAACAGCATGTCGCTAGCCTTTGCTGAAGTGATAAAACAAGGGCAAAAGACTGGTGAAATTAACCCTGATATCGATACCGAGCAAACAGCTAATTTCATTGTCGAAAGCTGGGAAGGTGCTATTTTGCGCATGAAAGCACTTAATAATGGCGATTCTCTCAATCGCTGGCATAAATTTACACGCCAATTGCTGACTTAAAGGCAAATCTTTGATCAGGTTTGGCACAATTAAAAACAGACCAATTGGTCCAATATAAGGAAAAATAATATGGCTATTATCTATGGTGTTCCACCATCACCTTACGTACGTAAAACACTGCTAGCACACGCAATTAAAGGCATTAGCGCGGAATTAAAACCAACGATGCCTGGTAGCGATGATAGCGAGTTTCGCGCCGCATCACCGCTAGGTAAGATCCCTGGCTATCGCATCGACGACAACACCGCCTTTGCCGATTCTTCTGTGATTATTGCCTACCTTGAACGCACTAATAGCACCAACCCACTGTATCCTGAAGATGCCGTAGACTACGCACGCGCCCTGTGGTTAGAAGAATACAGCGATACTAAATTCTCAGAAGTAGTCTCAGCGCTATATTTCCAGCGCATTATCGGCCCGATGTTCTTCCAACAAGAAACCGATCAAGCCCGTGTTGATGACTTAGTTAACAACCTAATTCCAGAACAACTAAATTACCTAGAAGCACAACTAGCGGGCAACACTTTGTTCGTCGGCAATCAATTTAGCGTTGCCGATTTAGCCATCGGTAGCCACATGCTTAGTCTGCATCACACCAAATTTGATGTTGATTCAACGCGCTGGCCAGCCTTAGCTCAGTTTAAAGAAAGCTTTATGCAGCGCCCTGAGGTGATTGCACAACTAGCGCACGAAAATGCGGTATTTGGTAAGTAGAAATAAAAAAGGCCAGTGATTTCACTGGCCTATCGGTGATTAAGTTCTAGAGATGTTGTTTTAAGAACTTCTCGACTTTTTCATACATTTCTACTTTGTTTTCAACTTTTCTAAAACCATGACCTTCTTTGTTTTTCACAAGCCATTCATATGGTTTACCTAGTTCATCAAGCTCAGCTTTTAGTAAGTCTGCATGCTTCATTTTAACGCGGATATCACGGCGACCATGAATAATGAATACGGGTGCTTTAATATTTTTAACATGCGCTAAAGGAGACATACGCTCCATTAGTTTTGCATCTTTAGGATCACCAACTCGGTGCTCCAATGCTTTGCGTCCATTTTCCCAATGCTTTGGTAAAGTATCAAATAACAAACCTACGTCAGTTACACCAACATTATTAATACCACATTTGTATAATTCTGGAGTAAAGGTTAAACCAGCCATAGTTGCGTAGCCGCCATAACTTGCCCCATAGATACATACACGATCAGGATTTGCTATCCCTTGATCTACGAGATACTTAACGGTATCAGTAATATCGTGCTGCATCTCTGCCCCCCATTTACCGCCGTAACCTGCTTGTTCAAATTCTCGGCCATAGCCACCTGAACCGCGGAAATTCACTTGTGCCACAGCATAGCCGCGGTTTGCTAAGAACTGTACTTCAGGGTTATAGCCCCAGCTGTCACGCACTCCAAATGGACCACCATGTGGATTGATGATCAATGGTAAATTTTTACCATCGCTTCCCTTCGGTACCGTGAGATAACCGCGCATGGTCAATCCATCACGACTCTTAAAACGAAATGGCTTCATTTTTGACAATTGATTTGGATCTATCCAATCCATAACTTTAGCTAAAAAACTTAGCTTATTTTTGACTCCATCATAAAGAAAGTATGAGCCAGGATCATTATCATCATGCGCGATAATAACTTTTATTTTTTCATCATCTGTTTGGCTTACAATATTGACCTTTTTGCCCTTAAAAATTTTCACTAAAGAGTCGTTAAATTGCTTCTCCTTAGCATCAAAATAGACACGCTCTGGGTAGTCTGCATTATACGCAACACCTATGATTTTCTTTTTGTGTCTTGACATCATAAGGCCAGTAACATCAACTTCATCATGTTCGAAAATCATTTTTCCTAGCTTGGCCGACTGTGGGTCATACTCAAAAATAGCAAACCTATCACGTCCAATATTCGAACCGACATACATTTTCTGATTATCAAACGCGAATCCAAGTGGAATAATATGTTCATCAAAAATGTTATAAGTAGCCAATGTTTTAAATTCTTTGGCGCCTTTATCTTTATATAAGAATTTACCCGTTAGCTCATCAACGGAGATAGCACCTCGAACATCACCATCGTGATCAACAATCCATCCCTCTACGTTACCAGGATTCTCAGCAATCAACTTCATTGAATGATTACGCTTCTTTCTGCCATTCCATTTACTATCTACAGCAACTTTATACAAATCTGGAGCTTTAATATAACGTCTGTTATATGAAACAATAATATGCTCCGGGTCATCTGGTAATGTCGATACGATACTTGCCGTCACAACGCCGCGAGTAGTCGGTTCAGCACCTAAAAGTTTTACAATTTTTGGTTTTTTCTCACCGCGCTCAACTGTAAAAATACTTAGCGCTTCCATACCATTACTGGTATCCATTGTAAAAACAAGTCGCTTATTGTTTGCCCAAAAAAAGCTTGCGATGTCTTGCTTTTTAAAACCAGTCAATACTTCGAATTTTGACAGATCAGCTGTTTCCATTACCATTAGATTTCGACGATCTAATACATCAATTAACGCAGCCAAATATTTACCATCGGGTGATAGTTGTAACTGACTATATCCAGGATTCTTAAAAAAATCCTTAACAGGAATTTGCTTATTCGCAGCATACACCTGCGTCCAAACTCCCATTAACAAAATAAGAGTAATCAAACTCTTAGTTAGCATTCTCATGATTAATTCCTTGTATTTAATTTGAATTATATTTATTCACCTCGACCGCACTATAGTATATTCTCACTAGATAGAAAACTTTTCATTCCAACAACTTGTTAGATATTGTTTCGAGATATTCGTGAATAAACTTTCCTCAATAATCGCCAAAAAAATAAGCATCTCTTCCGAACAAGCCAATGCCGCAATCACTCTGTTAGACGAAGGCGCCACAGTCCCCTTTATTGCGCGCTATCGCAAAGAAGCGACAAAGGGACTCGACGATACACAACTTAGACAGCTGGCGCGTGAACTCACCTATACCAGAGAGCTTACCGATCGAAAAAACAGTATTCTCACGACGCTATCGGAAAGCGGTAAATTAAATGCAGCACTTAAAAAGTCCATTGAGCACTGTCAAAGTAAAACGGAATTAGAAGAGATTTATAAGCCGTTTAAAAGCAGCCGCAAAACCAAAGGGCAGCAATCTATCGAAGCAGGATTAGCACCGCTTGCCCAACAATTGTTATCAGCCAATAACGCAAGTCCTCAACAACTAGCCGCCAAATTTATCAACGGCGATATTAAAAACTCAACGCAGGCGCTAGAAGGTGCAGCGGCTATCATTAGCGAACAAATCCCGCAAGATATCGAGCTTATTGCCAATATTCGCCAGTTGATGTGGCGTCAGGGCGTGATTAGCGCCAAACAAGCCCGCAAGAAAACACCGCCAGTAGATCCACAAATCATCGCCAAGTTTAGCGATTATTTTTCTCATCAAGAGCCGATTAATAAGATCCCATCACACCGTATGATGGCACTATTGCGTGGTAAGAACGCTGGCGCACTACAAGTGAATTTAGGGCTTGCCCATGAGCCTGTTGTTCATCCGTGTTTAGAGCTGATTAACCAATCGCTTAAAATTAACCAGCGTAATAGAGAGCTTGCCACTTGGCTGTCGGATGTTGCCCAGCAGTGCTGGAAATTGAAGGTCTTACCTAGTGTGAGCAATGAGCTAATTAGCAAAGCCAAAGAAAGTGCAGAAACACAAGCCATCGAAGTCTTTGCCAACAATCTATCGGATTTATTGATGGCGGCGCCAGCTGGTAATCAGGTGACGTTGGGCTTAGATCCCGGTATTCGCACAGGCGTTAAAGTCGCGGTGGTCGATCAACAAAGTAAGCTACTCATCACAGATACCATTTATCCACATGCGCCGCGTAGTCAATGGCAACAATCCATCGATACCTTAGCAACTCTAATTAAGCGCCACCATATAACCTTGGTAAGTATCGGTAATGGCACAGGCTCGCGTGAAACAGAAAAACTGGTGCTCGATTGTAAAAAACAGCATCAACTTGCCATTACGACCATCATCGTTAGTGAAGCTGGCGCTTCTGTCTATTCGGCATCTGAGTTGGCTGCCCATGAATTTCCAACGCTAGACGTATCGCTTCGCGGCGCGGTATCTATCGCCCGTCGTCTGCAAGATCCATTAGCAGAGCTAGTAAAAATTGAGCCTAAAGCTATCGGTGTTGGCCAGTATCAGCACGATGTTAACGAATCCCAACTTAATACGCGACTCGATGAAATCGTCGAAGATTGTGTAAATGGTGTTGGCGTTGAACTAAATACGGCTTCTGCTCCGCTACTGCAACGCGTTAGTGGCCTCAATAGCACATTAGCCGCCAATATCGTTAGCTATCGTGAAAGCATAGGAAAATTTAGTAATCGCAAACAGTTGTTAAAGGTGCCAAGACTAGGTCCTAAGGCGTTCGAACAAGCCGCCGGATTCTTGCGTATTCGCGATGGCCAAGAGCCACTCGATGCCAGTGCTGTGCATCCAGAATCTTATTCGCTAGCCAATAACATCGTTAAGTATTGTGGTGAGTCAATCACTGAATTGATGGGCAACGAAGCTAAGCTCAATAATCTCAATGCCCATGATTTCACTAACGCACAAGTTGGTCTACCAACGGTGATTGACGTTATTAATGAACTCAAGCGCCCAGCACGCGATCCACGTGGTGACTTTAAAGCCGCGAAGTTACTTGACGGTATAGACACCATTAACGATCTTGAAATCGATATGGAGCTTGAAGGCACAGTAACCAATGTCGCTAACTTCGGTGCCTTTGTCGATATCGGTGTCCATCAAGATGGTTTAGTTCATATCTCCCAACTTAGTGATAGCTTTGTTAGCGATCCGCGTAAAATCGTGAAAGTTGGGCAAGTGGTTAAGGTGAAAGTCACTGAAGTCGACGTAGCCCGTAAACGCATCGCGCTAACAATGAAGAGTGGTAATAACCATACAGTAAAGACTAAACAGCCAGTCAAATCGCAACAACGGCATGGCTCAATGGCAGATGCCTTTAAGTCGGCACGTAAGAATTAAAAATCAGTAATTAAAGTCGGGATTAATGGGCTAAGCCTGCGAATGGAATTGACTATTTGCGGCTTGACTAGATTGTTGATAGAACGCGTTAATATGCAAACTTCTGTTGGCGATTGTTTGCTGAAAGTCTTCGTCCTGCGCTAAGGTCGCTCGTTTGTTGAAAGCATCTGATTCAACGGCATTGTTAACGCGATAATCACTTTGCTCTTCGTCATTTTCAGAACCTGCTGGGCCAGCTTCTTTCAATAACTCCTGACGCGCTTCAGCAGCCATGCGATCTGCCTGCGCAGCAACCTTGCGATCTTGGCCAGAAGGCTCTGCGGGCGCTAGTGCAGCACGTTTAATTTGTGCAGCTTTCGCTATGGTCGCTTGTGGATCACCAGCCACTTTAGAAGTATCGATAGGTACTTCGCCTGCCACCGCATATTTAACGCCATCAGGGCCAGTCTCATAAGTATAGCTTGGCGAACCAGCATATTGACCACCAGCATTAGCATGAGCTAATTCGTGTGCGACAACTTCGCGATCACGTTCTTTAAGCTCTTCTATTTTTGCTTGTTCTTGTTCAGTAAAGCGCTCATCGCCACTTTGATTTTTCTCACCTTCTTTATCTTGTTGCTGACCTGATTGATCTTGCTTGTCACTTAACTCTTCTTGTTGAGCAGTGTTGTGCTGAAGGTGCTCGTAAGTAGGATTATTATTCGGCGCACTTGAAAGGTTTGGTTGTGCTTTTTCTTTATCGCCTGCCACAGCCGGCTCTGCGGAAGCACTATTTGGTTGAGTAACAGGGGGGACAACTGGACGCAACGCGTTATCACGCGCCAGCCTATCCGTCGCCGGATTGGTGGTAACTAAGCTAACATGAGGATAGTTAGTTATTACGTTCATGAGTATTCGCTATACCTTGGTGTCGATTAAGCTGCCCAACATATTGTCGGCAGTTTCTATTACTTTTGCAGACGCTTGCGCCTGATTTTCAGCGAGGCGCAGATTAATCAAACTCTCTGTGATTGGCGTATTTGGCTCAACTGCTTCTTGTGATTCAGCTTGTTGCACCTCGGGTTGGCCCTGCACTGGCGTCACTTGTTGCTGGTTAATTTCACGAGCCGCTTCGGCAGCTCGTTCATTTGCTTTATTAAAACCTGCTACGCCGGAATCAAATGCTGATTGTATATTCATTTTACAGCCCTCTATTTTTGCTGGCGGTTAGTTCAATTATTAACCAAACCGCCGTAAATTGAAAGGGATATTTACGCTTTCACAGACTCTAAAAACTCTCGGATTACCGAGATAAATTCCTCAGTGTGAGAAATAAATGGAGCGTGTGAAGCCTTTGCAAAAATAACCTTGCTACTTTTCGGTGTTAAATCATCAACTAAGGTAATGACTTTTTGTGGCACCAACGAATCTAAGCGGCCGTAAATTCGCAAAAATGGTTGCTCAATTTGATGTAACTTTGTGCGTAAGTCCACATCGTTAAGGAGCTGTAAACCATCGTGCAATGATTGCTTATTGGGTAAAGGGCGTTGTTCGAGCACTGCTTTTAGTGCTTTTATATCGCGCTTGGCGCTATCACTTCCCATAGCTTGAATAGCCAAAAATCGCTCTAATGTCAGCGCAAAGTCGTGGGAAAGTTGCTGGGTAAACATATTCATCACATTTGATTTGATCCCTGGCCACTCTTCACTTTCAGCAAATGACGGCGAGCTAGCAACAGTTATCAACCCATTAACTTTTTCTGGATAATCAATCGCAATTTGCGTGGCCACTAATCCACCTAATGACCAGCCAAGCCATACCGCAGGTTCATCTACCGCATCTACAACCATTTTTGCCCATGCCTCAACATTAGACTCAGAGCAGCGTTCGCTAAATCCAAAGCCAGGTAAATCAACGCGATAGATCGTAAAGTTAGCTGATAAAGGTTCGACAACTTGCGCCCAAACACCACTGTTTAAGCCCCAACCATGAACTAATACTAACGCTGGTCCGTTACCGCTCTTTTCTACGTGAATCAATTTGAAATGCCTATACTCAATATTATGACTAGTCGAATTCGCATTGTATCATTCAAATTTACTCGGTGGATAACCCAATCGCTGCGTGAATTTCGCAATGCGTTACCCCACGGTTGTCACCTGTGCCATGAAGAAACCGCTAATTATCGCAACCGTCTTTGCGAGACTTGTCGCAGTGATTTACCTTTTCCCGACCAGCTGTGTATTGGCTGCTCGAAGCAACTAAATGCAGTGGTGAGTTGGTGCGGGCAGTGTCAACAGTCAATACCAGAGTTTGCGCTAGTCACAGCTAGCTATTATCGAACACCTGTAAAACAATTATTAAGTGACTTTAAATACAAGCATCAAATTCAATTGGCTCGCGAGTTAGCCCATTTCCTAGCCCGCAGAATTTATAAGCTCATTAACCAAGGCATTATTGAAATGCCGCAAGCAATTCAGCCCGTGCCACTACATTGGCTGCGCCAAAATAAACGTGGTTTTAATCAAGCATTGCTCATTGCCAATGAATTAAGTTTATATCTGCATATTCCTGTAATCGACCATCTTAAAAGACAACGCTCAACACAATCTCAAGCACAGCTCGATGCCAAAGAACGCCAGCACAACCTCGATAATGCCTTTGCGCTAAAGCATGAAATTCCCTATGACTCTATTGCACTAGTCGATGATGTGTACACCACAGGCGCCACCATGCGCGAAATCAGCGCGACGATACTCACTCAACAAGATATCGAAATTCAACACTGGGCTATTGCGCGGACACTGATCACTGATTGATATAATTTATCCATCACAGCTATTTAATTTCCCTACCAGCATCCCCATTAACAAGATACAATACACAATAAACCTGACTAAATTAGTCAGAATTAAACTCTGTAGCAAATAGAGCTCAAAGGTCGAGGTAGCAATGATTTCAATTTCAGATCCAGCACAGGCGCACTTCAGCGAACTGTTAAGCAATCAGCCAGAGAATACTGCCATTCGCGTATTCGTTGTTAACCCTGGCACTCCAAACGCAGAATGTGGCGTATCTTATTGCCCACCAGAAGCGTTAGAAGAAAGCGACAAAAAATTTGAATACAACGGTTTTTCTGCCGTCGTTGACGAACAAAGCATTCCTTATCTTGAAGAAGCTGAAATCGATTACGTGACCGACAAAATGGGCTCGCAATTAACACTAAAAGCACCAAATGCGAAAATGCGTAAAGTGAGCGATGACGCACCATTAGTCGACCGTGTTGATTACTTTATCCAATCTGAAATCAATCCAAAACTTGCCAGCCACGGCGGCCAAGTAACGCTAATGGAAATCACCGATGATGGCATCGCTGTACTGCAATTTGGCGGTGGTTGTAACGGTTGTTCAATGGTTGATGTGACGTTAAAAGAAGGCATCGAGAAAGAGATGTTAGAAATCTTCGCTGGTGAATTAAACGGCGTGAAAGATATGACAGAACACCAAGCGGGCGACCACTCTTACTACTAAATCATATTTGGTATTAGATAATGAAAGAGCGCCTTAAACGCTTTTTATATCCGCTAGGCCACTATATAAAACAGAGCGTCGCTTTGTTTTTTAGTGGCCTTGTGTTGTTTGGTGCGGGACTAGCAATTCTTTGGCACAACCCCAGTGAAGATTCATGGCAGGGTTACGGTGCTGTTATCCTGATTACCATCGCCCTACTCCTCGCACTCATTGGTTGGCTCGGCATTCTTGCCTATCGCATCAGCCATATCATCAATCGCATTGAGCAATCTCAGTCGACTCATCGCTAGCTTTAGATTTTCCCAATTGATACCAATCAACATGGCGCGTCACTATCATCACTGTGCCAACCAGTGCGAATACGAAAATCGACCCCATTAGTAGCGCAAAATCTTCTGCCGCCAGTAGACCAAATAAAATGGCATACAACACTAAAACACCAGCGCTAAATAACAAGCCGTGCTTAATCTCTCCTAATACACCTGAGATATAAATTCCCAGTACAGCAGCGCAGCTGACGCTAGCAATGATATAAGCGGTATTAAAATCAATGTGCTCAGATAAAGACAACAGCAATAAATAGAACAGAGCCATAGCAACACCCACCAAAGTATATTGCACTGGATGTACCGAATACCCTTTAAAAATTTCAAATGCCATAAAGCCAAAGAGTATTAGCAAGATAAATAGCTCCGCGTATTTAATTGCGCGATCGGTTTTTAGATATTGATTTACAGGATCTACTAACGATACACCAAGTACGGAATGGTAGATGTCGTCACAGACAGCACTAGTTATACAGCTATTCATTTTCTTTGCCATGTTGGTAGCAAAAAAGGTCGTTTGCCAATGCGCCGTAAAAGAATTTTCATCAATGGTTGATTCGATAGGCAGATAGTTACCGATAAAACTCGGGTGCGGCCACGACGCAGCAAGGTTCACTGTAGTCTCTTGGCCAATTGGCGCAATATCTAGCGACTCCATACCAAGTAGGTTGAGGGTAAGCTTAAATTTCAGCTTGTGCTGCTGTGTAAGCCATTGAGGATCTATCGCACTGTGCACACCATTTTTAAAGCGCTTATTACCTGTACTTGGCAACAGTTCAAATGCCTTGTCATTTAACGTTAAAGCCAATCCGTTTTGGATGCCTCGTACATCACTAATGGCAGTTACCATAACAATATTCATCAAAGTAGCATCTTCCTTCTCAGCCCAGTTAGGCGGCACGATAAACTCACCTTGAATATCATTACTGGCCTGATAAAGCAGCGCTTTATAAATGCCTAATGCACGATACTGCGTATCTAAGTTACCGTTAAAATTATATTTTTTAGGCAACAAGTTTTTATAGCTATAACGAGTTACTAGCCGCTGTGCTTTACCATCAGCAGTTGTTTCTAATACCTCTCTTTTAAATTTCGCCACTAAAAAAGGGCCAATAATTTGTTGCGGGCCACTGCTACTGCGAGCTATTTCTTGCTGCACTTCATGCTGTAGTGATTGACGTTCACTCACCAAACCGTTGATCATCATAAGCGCTATGGTAAGCACTAAAATCAGTATGCCGATGGCGAGTAATTTAAATTTAAGTTGCATAACTAGTTCTCCATTTAATTATGACAACTAGTTTATGAAGCTGATGTAGGACTTATGTGTAGATTAAGTGTTTTTTGTATGTAATTTGCTAAGCAGAATTGTTGCCAACACGCCGTCATTAAAATTAGCAATATCAAGCGTTGCGCCGTGTAACTGAGCGACTTCATTCACAAAGTTAAGTCCTAATCCTGTGCTCTTTTTACCTGTGCTTGGCCTTGGCAAAGAGAAGAAACGCTGATTAAGTTTATCTAGTGCAAATTCCGGAATGGCAGCGCCGCGATTAAATACTTTAACCGCTAACTTGTTATCCATGGCCTCACAAGACAAGGAAATTTCCCCGCCTTCTTCTGAAAACTCGATGGCGTTTTGCAGCAAATTAATAATGGCTTGTTGCATCAAGAGTTCATCGCCGCGTATTTGATAGCTAGTAGCTAGTTCAGCGGTCAATGCGATATTTCGTTTTATGCATTCACCTTCAAACACCCGTAGCGCTTGTTTGCAGGCATCATTCATTGAAAACAACTGACTGTTTTCGATGACCTGCTGCTTTTCAACTGCCGACAGATTTAACATTCGCTCGATGAGTAAATGTAATCGCGTAGTTTCGTGCTCGATGTTCGCTAAAAAACGTTGCTGACTATCCGGTTTGGGTTTAGTCTGCAAAATCTCGCTGGCACCGCGAATGGCAGCAATCGGACTTTTTAACTCGTGAGTCAGACTTTGCACATAACGCTCGGCATAGTTTTTACCTTCAAGCTGATGGCGCATCCGATCAATAACTTGTGCTAAATCGCCATATTCATAAAAGACTCGAAACTGCGGCGGCGCGACTTTATCACCGTCTATTGCACGCTCCGCATAGTCCGTTAAGCGATCTAGCGCCTTGGTAATACGCCATGAAATTAACGCGCCAATTAAAAGAGCCAACAGCCCCAGCGCTATTCCCCACATGATTAATCGACTTTTAGCCCGCTCGATAAACGGCTGCATGGCGCTGTTTGCCTTAGCGACGGTTACCGAGCCAATAATCTCATCGCCATCCTTTATCGGCGCGGCAATATACATAACCGTCGATGACTCATCATTATCATCAAGCTTGGTAGAGCGAGCGCCGTACTGTCCGCGCAATGTTAAATAAACATCATTCCAACGAGAATAATCTTTACCGACATCGGTGCCATCAGAGTCCAAAATAACGATGCCGTTAGCATCGGTAATATAAATCCGTTTAGCAGCATTAAGCTTTTCCATCCCCCAAATTGATGCTTGCGATTCATGCTCGCCAAAGCGCCGAAACAATTGCGGGTAACGACTCTGTTGCAACGTGCCATGCCTAACATCATCCGCCACTACCAGCGCAATAAAATTAGACATATCCACTAATGTCTCCTCCATGGTTTGCCTAACTCCTGGCTTAATCTCGGCTGTTAATGTTCGCAGTACCAAATAGGCACAAAAGCCGACAAATACTGCATAAAGCAGAAACATCCGCAATCCAAAAGGAATTTTTGGCCAGTTAAGCATGATTATTGACCTTGCAGTGAATATCCAAAACCGCGATGTGTTTTGATGTATTGGGTATCGGGATCAACCACTCTCAACTTGGCGCGCAACGATTTAATATGATTATCAATATTTCGCTCATAACCAGCATCTAGCGAAAAACCACCAGCATCGAGCAGCTGCTCGCGACTCATCACCTTGCCAATATGACGGTTCATGTGTTCAAGCAATTTAAATTCAATGGAAGTCAGAGCTAATGCCCTACTATTTAGGACAAAATCACAACCACAAGCAGCAGGTTGTAATTGCAATAAAGGTTGCTCATTCACCGCAGGCTTAGCAATACGCTTAAGAATGACTTTAACCCTAGCCGCGAGTTCACGTGGACTAAAAGGCTTAGTCACATAATCATCACCACCGATTTCAAGACCCACCACGCGATCGATTTCCTCACTGCGTGCAGTTAGAAATATTATTGGCAAATCATGCGAGAGCCTGATTTTTTTACAAACATCAAAGCCTGTGATATCTGGCAATCCAACATCTAAAATCATCAATGAATACGCTGTTTGCTCAAGTCTTGCTATTGCCTCACTACCTAAGGAAACCCAATCAACGGCAAAGCCTTCATTCTTTAATACGTGAATAACAGTATCGGCGATAGATTGCTCGTCTTCGACAACTAAGATTTGTGGTTTTATGTTTTGAGATGCAGACATGGATTAATCAAAGTGCTTGAAATTAATGGCATTAGCATAGCACTTCTATAGACATAAAAAAGCCCCGAGTTTCCTCGAGGCTTTTGCTAAATCAAGTTGCTAATTAAGCGAACTGATTCATGGTGTTGTCTTTACCAGCAGCTTTTAGTGCTGCGTCGCCAGCGAAGTATTCTTTGTGATCATCACCCATGTCTGAACCCGCCATGTTTTGGTGTTTCACACAAGCGATACCTTGACGGATTTCCTTGCGTTGTACACCTTGTACGTAGCCCAGCATACCTTGGTCACCGAAGTATTCTTTAGCCAAGTTATCAGTTGAAAGAGCAGCTGTATGATAAGTTGGTAATGTAATAAGGTGATGGAAGATACCCGCTTCACGTGCAGCGTCAGCTTGGAAGGTACGGATTTTTTCATCGGCGCGTGTTGCTAGTTCAGTCTCATCGTAATCAACACTCATTAACTTGTCGCGATCGTAGGCACTTACATCTTCACCCGCTTCAACCATGGCATCGAATACTTGTTGGCGGAAGTTTAGCGTCCAGTTAAACGATGGTGAGTTGTTGTAAACCAGCTTAGCGTTTGGAATTACTTTACGGATTTCGTTTACCATGCCGCCGATTTGCGCAACGTGTGGCTTCTCTGTTTCAATCCACAGTAAGTCAGCACCGTTTTGTAGAGATGTAATACAGTCAAGTACACAACGCTCTTCACCCGTACCTTGTCTAAATTGGAATAAGTTACTCGCTAAACGCTTAGGACGAACTAGTTTACCATTGCGATTTAATACCACATCGCCGTTTTGTACATCCGCCGCTTCAATTTCTTCAACGTCTAGGAATGAGTTATATTGGTCACCTAGATCACCAGGCTCGTTAGTTACCGCGATTTGTTTCGTGAGGCCAGCACCTAGTGAGTCAGTACGAGCAACGATAACACCGTCATCAACACCAAGCTCTAAGAATGCGTAACGTACAGCGTTGATTTTCGCTAGGAAATCAGAATGAGGCACTGTTACTTTACCGTCTTGGTGACCACATTGTTTTTCGTCAGATACTTGGTTTTCTAGTTGGATACAACATGCTCCAGCTTCAATCATTTTCTTAGCAAGTAGGTAAGTTGCTTCTGCGTTACCAAAACCAGCATCGATATCAGCAATAATAGGAACGATGTGAGTAACGTGACCGTCGATTTTAGCTTGAACACGTTGAGCTTCAACTTCATCGCCAGCTTCACGTGCAGCATCTAGTTCGCGGAAGTAGCCACCTAGTTCACGAGCATCTGCTTGACGTAGGAAGGTGTATAACTCTTCGATTAGGCTAGCAACAGAGGTTTTCTCGTGCATTGATTGATCTGGTAATGGACCAAAGTCTGAGCGCAGTGCTGCAACCATCCAACCAGATAGGTATAGATAACGACGGTCGGTGTTTTCGAAATGCTTTTTAATTGAGATCATTTTTTGTTGACCGATAAAACCGTGCCAACAACCTAGAGATTGAGTGTACTTACTTGGATCTTTATCGTAGTTTTCCATGTCGCGGCGCATGATGCCAGCGGTGTAACGCGCGATATCCAAACCCGTTTTAAATTGATTTTGCAATTTCATGCGTGCAACAGATTCAGGATTGATTGCACTCCATGCTTCGCCTTGTTGTCCGCATAAGTTAGCAGCTTTATCGATTTCAGTATTGTAAGTAGACATAGCATTCTTCCTTCGTATCTAGAGTTTTTATCATCGACGTATAAGTAGCGCCGTTTGATTAAATACTAGCCGAGCACACAAACATAAAAATACTTTATAATTATTATTACGAACATTCACACGGTGTATTTAACTATTAAACGTCTAGTAAGTTAATAACACTCTTCATCAAGATACTTTCCTCAAAATATCCTTTGGTAGCATGGTCTTTTAGACTGTTTCTTATTTGAATAGCCCAGACATTAAGTTAAATTCCATATGGTTATACTTTCGTCTAAATTAAAATTATTTTTAAACAACCATTTGAAAATTTAGCTTTTCACTGAATGATTATTAAGGTAGTTTATAAATTTTATCGCGAGCATTAGTCATATGAATATTAATAAAATCGACCTTAATTTGCTGATTTACCTCGACGTATTGTTACGCGAAAAGAACGTAACGCGAGCGGCAAATCAGCTCAACATTACTCAACCGGCGATGAGTAACGGCCTTAAACGTCTGAGAAATCTGTTTAATGATCCAATACTAGTTCGTACTTCAGATGGCATGGTGCCAACTGAGCGATCACAA
Source organism: Psychrobium sp. MM17-31 (assembly GCF_022347785.1). Taxonomy (NCBI): domain Bacteria; kingdom Pseudomonadati; phylum Pseudomonadota; class Gammaproteobacteria; order Alteromonadales; family Shewanellaceae; genus Psychrobium; species Psychrobium sp. MM17-31. Next base: position 122,125 of record NZ_JAKRGA010000006.1, on the reverse strand, counting down.
GCGCTGGCACCTGTCATTCGCAAAATTTTATTGGAGTTAGAAGAAGCCCTGCAAAGTGAAGATAACTTTAACCCTGCAACCAGTGACCGTGTATTTAGGTTAATGGCCAGCGACTACGCTGCTTCAACATTGGTTCCTAAACTGCTGAGCAATCTCAGTAAGATAGCGCCAAACGTCAGCATCGATATTATGACGCCAAGTGATATTAACTTTCACGACGTGGAAGCAGGCAAAGTGGATATGGCGATTAATCGCTTTGAAGAGTTACCGCAATCCTTCCATCAAAAAACACTGTGGCACGACAGTTTTACCTGTTTGATGGCGTCAGATAATCCAACCAGCAAGCGTTTTGGCCTACAGAGCTACTTACGCGGCAAACACATTTGGGTTTCAAAAACAGGCTTTGGCGTTGGTGTCGGTATGGATCCCAAAGACGTACAAAAACTCGGTTGGGTGGATGAAGCACTCGCGAAAATTGGCGAAAAACGCGATATTCGCGTATTCACACGTAATTACAATGTGGCCATTCAATTAGCGTTGGAAGACCAATTAATCGCGACCTTACCAAGTAAAGCGGCAGCGCGCTTTGTTAATGCGCCGCGTTTTACACTGCTTGATCCGCCATTTGAAATTCCGAAAATTGAGCTAAAAATGATTTGGTCACCATTGCTTCATCATGACGCCAGTCATATTTGGTTTAGACAAAAGGTACTAGAAGCTGCACATGAATGTTAAGGCGAACTAGGGTAACATTAGCGCCAAGATAATTTGGCGCTACATTTCATGACAGAAACAGAATTTTGGCAGCTCGTAACTGCCCAAGACCCCCTCGCTACTTCCGACGAACTAGCGCAACAACTGACCGATAAACTCAATCCACTGACCGATGAGCAACTAGCAGCTTTTGATAAGCACTTTAGCCTCAAAATGCGCGACAGCTACACCTGGCGTCTGTGGGGGGCCGCCTATATTATCGGTGGCTGTAATAGTGAATATGCATTTGCGGAGTTTCGCTGTTGGTTAATATCTCGTGGCCAAGACATTTTCGAGCAAGCCCTAAAAAAGCCTGACACCCTCGCTGAACTCGATGTTTTAAAAGATGATGAAGGCGATCCCTTACCTTATCTTGAAGAGTATGATCTTATTGCAGGACAGCTGTTTGAAGCACGTAACGAACACGAATTGCCATATGTGCCCTCAGGACAAAGCCAGCCATTTGGCAAGCGCTTTAAAGACACCAATAAGTATTTAAAGACCAGTTATCCAAACTTATTTGCTAAATACTGGCAAAGCTAACGGCTTACACTTTTCGCCAGCCGCGTTTTGGCTCGGCAAACAATGCGATCGAAATCATCCGGCTTGATTGACAGTTGCTGACATGCGCTTTGTTTGTCTTGTGAATTAAGCAGGGAGGTCAGAACCATGCGATCACGCAGCTGTGGCAGTGCTGCTATTGCTTGCACCAGTTTTAACTTATTTCGCTGTAATTCGAGCGCCGCTTGGGAAGACATTTCATCCGCTGTGATCTCTTCACAAGACAGCTCACTTTGTTGCCATCTTTTGCATTGTTTAAAGTGATTTATCAGATGGCGATTGGCGATGGATAATGCGTATTGCCTTATCGTCATTGGATTATTTATTAATCCAACTCGCAGATTAACAATGACCGCGATCAGCGTTTCCTGCGCGATATCTGCAGCTCTATGCGCATCGACTTTCTTGCTAATGTGCATAGCTATAAAAGGTAACAATATCGCCGTTAACTGCGCTTCCGCCGTGCGATCTCCACAACCAATGCTGTTACACAAAGTAGCCAATTGATGAGTGTCTCTACTTGCTCGTTTCATAATTCCATCTCCTACTTACAATAAATCCACTATTGCACGAAAAAGTGTAAATCTCCGTCAAGAGAGTTGGCACCATGTTACAAGGCATTTCCAAAATTAAGCATTCGTTGGTATTAAGAATAATAAGCCATACGCTTAAATAACTTTAAAAACAAATTATTAGCGAGAATGTAATGAGGTAATTAACAAATGTTTCGAAATACATTCATTTACATTTGGAGAAAAAACATGCTGTAAGAAACAAGTCGGTATGGGCACTTAATAAGATGACAGGACAAGATTACCGAGCTCTCTCATTAATTGGTGATGGTTCTATCGAATAACATGATGAATAAATCTGGAGAACACCATGAAAACCTTATTACTTACCTTAGCATCAGGCCTATTATTAACTTCTACAGCAGCACACGCAGGTCAATTTAAATTCGTTGCTGGCAACGATAGTCCCTACACACAATTTTGCGTCGCCGCAGCCAACAATAATCTAATGAATTACAACCAGCGGGTTGATAGCTCAGGTCTTAGCGATCGCCATGTTGCTAAAAATACACAATGCAACGGGGAAAATATTGCTAACTTCGCAGCGAAATACGGCGCAGATAAAACCGCCAAGCACATTAACCGCTTTAGACGTGGAAACATCACAATTACTGACTATGCATACGTCGGAAAATCCGAGACAAAAGATCTGACGGTAGTCACTGTTAACTAGTTCCTAACTACCCATCACAAAAAAGGCCAACTTGAAAACGAAGTTGGCCTTTTTCATTCTAGCGATTTATTAGAACGTCCAGCGCACGCCCAGTTTCACATTGACGCCAGGTAATGGCGCTTGCTCTTTCAAGAATGAGCTGTGAACTCGTGCTTCTTTGTCGAATAAATTATTCACTTTTAAGAAATATTTAATATCGCCAAAAGACACTTTCTGGTGTTTGTAAACGCCAACATCTACCAATGTGTAACCATCAGTTTCTTCTTCAAACTGACCCACTTTATCTTGTTTAGCGTAGGTAGTAACACCTAGGTTGTAATGCCAGTCCATGTGTTCCCAATTAAGCGTGTTTTTAATACGCAAAGGCGGAATACGTGGCAGATCTTCGCCAGAAGTTAATTGAACGCGTGAGTAATCAACAAAAGAGCTAAACGTTAGTTGGTCGTTAATGAAGTAACTCAATTGCACTTCACCACCGTATAATTTGGCATCGTTTTGACGATATTGATAAACCGGTAGTTCACCGCTATCTTCCACAACGCGCTCGCGATAAGCATAATTATTCACACGGCTATAAAACGCCGATGCGGCGAATACATAATCGTTACCTTCAACGCGCCAGCCGATATCCAATGTATTGGCATCTTCAGTTTCTAATTTATTAAACTGCGCTGTTGGTTGATGAGTCGCTTTACCTTCAACCACTTCCATATTGAAATAGGCGCCAACATCAAAAGTCTGAGTACCTAAATGCTCACCAAAGGCAAATAACTCACTTGCACTCAACGCGCGTTGACTGTGGCTCAAATTCAATAATAGTTGCTGGTTATCACTCACTTTCCAATCAACACCTGCAGCCCAACTCACTGGGGTAAAATCGATGCTAGATAACGCATTATTTTGCGTTAGCGTTGGATTGATTTTAACTTTTTCGATGCGCGCACCTAAATGCCATTCGGCATTGCCAGTTTGACGGCGCTGCGTTGCATAAATTGCAGTTGCATCCGTTTTAGTCGCTGGCGAATTCGCTTCTGCGCCTACAGGCGTAGTTGAGTCATTTTGCACATGAACACCAACAATACCTTGCCATTGTTCAATCCAATTGTGATGCAGCTGCAGCTTAACTTCGTCAGTTTTATTAGTGATTTGCGTGCCAACAGCGCCTTCTTCAACTTCTTGCAGTTTGTAATCAACATGCACCGCTTTAAGTGAAATGGTGTCGATGCCGTTACCTAAATCAAACCACTTGGCATTAAACTGAGTGCGGTCTTGTTCTGTAAGAACGAAAGGCATAGCTTCGTGTGCATGTTCTTCGTGTTCTTCATCATGACCTTCTTCTTCATGTTCCTCGTGCTCTTCACCTTCATGTTCGCCATGCGCTTCATGAGAGTGACCAACTAAGCCATATTTCGAGCTGGTAGAGCCATAAGCGATACCCATCATAAAGCTATCGGTAATATAGCTAGTACCAAGAGTGAAACCATCACTGCGATTTTGGCTATTTTCAATCACTTTACGCTTAGAGGCTTCGTGCTCGTCGTGGCCTTCTTCCTCATGACCTTCTTCATGGCCTTCCTCTTCGTGCTCCTCATGCTCTTCTTCATGTTCGTCGTGATCATCATGCATGGCGTACACTGGAATATTGGTTTCATTGGCATCTTTAGCAAAACCATCGGCATAGAACGCCCAATTGCCTTTAGAACCCGTAACCGAGAAAGCAGCGTCTTTTGCGTCGTCGACTGTCGAAAACGCGCCAACAACCTCACCAGAGATTTCATCAGATAGTTTGCTTGGAATGCGCTCATCAATCACGTTAACAACACCACCGATTGCACCACTACCATGAAGCAATGTTGCAGGGCCGCGTAAAATTTCGATTTGGCTGGCCGTGCTCACTTCGCTACTTACTTGATGATCTGGCGCACTAGCAGAAGCATCGCCTGCCGATAGACCATTTTGTAGAATTTTAACGCGCGGACCATCTAAGCCGCGGATTACAGGACGCGAAGAGCTCGGTCCGTAATAGTTGGCGTGAATACCCGGTGTAAACTTTAATGTTTCACCTAAACTGCTGCCCTGCATCATATCGAGCTGCTCGCGCTCAATTAAGGTTGAAGAAATTAACGAATCAAGATCGCTACGCAATAAGTGAATATCACCGCGGACAGTGATTGTTTCAGCTTTTTCTTTTTTATCAGCCTTTTGCGGAGCCTTCTCGTTAGCATAAGCAGGTACACACGACATACAAATGAGTGTCGCAAGTAGCGTTTTTTTAGTATTCATTGTGGTTTCCAAAATTGTAACGTTACAACATAACGCAAAAGATGTTATAACATCACGCGATGATGTCAAGCGCTTATTCCGCCAGATGCGAACTAACGTTCGACTAAAGAGCCAGCTTTAGGCGTAGCGATTTGCATCTACAAACGTTAATATTTGTAGCCAAATACTCTAATAATAAGGATCGACACGTGCCGAAAGCCAAGAAATCGTCGCCAGTAGCCAAGAGCGAGCAATTTAATATTTCTAATCATTACGACGCCATCGTAATAGGTACCGGACCAGGCGGAGAAGGTGCCGCTATGGGCTTAGCCAAGCAAGGCAAGTCTGTTGCAGTCATTGAGCGTGCGCCACGTGTTGGCGGCGGCTGTACTCACTGGGGAACTATTCCATCAAAAGCACTACGTCACTCTGTTTCGCGCATTGTTGAATTTCGTCGCAGTGGCTATGACGTTGAAGGTGACTTTAGTAAGCAGTTTTCGTTTAAGTCGATTTTAAAACACACCGAACGGGTAATTAACGATCAAGTGCAGTTGCGTCAGGGTTTTTACATGCGCAACGACTGTCCTATCTACACTGGTCACGCACAATTTATGACAGCCAATGTCATTGAAATAACAAAAGAAGGCGGCGAGAAAGAATACTTAAGCGCAGAAAAAATCGTTATCGCTACCGGTTCGCGTCCTTATCGTCCAGCCGATGTCGATTTTAACAGTCCTTATATTTTTGATAGCGACACCATTCTTTCACTCGATAAAGATCCTAAAAGCATCATCATCTATGGTGCCGGCGTTATCGGTTCAGAATACGCCTCGATTTTCCGCGGATTAGGCGTACGTGTTGACCTTATTAACACACGTGACCGTTTACTCTCATTCCTCGATACCGAAGTGAGTGAATCACTGTCTTATCACTTTTGGAACAGCGGCGTAGTTATTCGCCACAGTGAGTCTTACGAAAAAATCGAAGAGACAGACAACGGCGTTGTTCTGCATTTAGAGTCTGGTAAAAAAATGCGCGCCGATTGCTTACTATTCGCTAACGGCAGAACCGGTAATACGCACGATTTAGGCCTAGATAAGATCGGAATTGAAACTGATTCACGTGGCCAATTAAAAGTGAATGAGCACTACCAAACAGCAGTTGAAAACGTTTATGCGGTTGGTGATGTAATCGGTTATCCATCACTGGCAAGTGCTGCTTATGATCAAGGGCGTATTGCTGCTAAAGCAATGATTAGCGGTAATAATGAAGGGGAATTAATTCACGACATTCCAACAGGCATCTACACCATCCCAGAAATCAGCTCTGTTGGTAAAACCGAGCAAGAACTCACAGAGAAGAAAGTGCCTTACGAAGTTGGTCGTGCACAGTTTAAGCACCTAGCTCGCGCCCAAATTGGTGGTATCAATGTCGGATTCTTGAAATTACTATTCCATCGAGAGACCAAAGAGCTATTAGGCATTCACTGTTTTGGTGAGCGCAGCTCGGAGATCGTACACATCGGCCAAGCAATTATGGAACAAAAAGGCGAAGGTAATAATATTGAGTATTTTGTTAATACCACCTTTAACTACCCAACAATGGCAGAAGCCTATCGCGTTGCTGCGATGAATGGACTAAATCGCCTGTTCTAACACAGATAAAACAAGCTAAATACTAAAAATGCCACTCAACGAGTGGCATTTTTCTATCTGGCGATTTATGCGTAAAACTCTGCGTGAGCAAAACGAGCCATCGCTAATATGGCCGCATGAGTGTAATTCGCTTCACGGGTTGCATGGCCATTAGTAAGCAAGCCAATCGCGCCACCTTTTTGTTTAATATTATTGGTATTAAACAATTCATCCATCAAAGGACCTAACTCATCACCATTTTGCAATCGCTGATAAACACTCATTGGTAATGGCAGATTGGCACCACGCCCTAACGACATATCGCTGTCATTTGCTATGGCAATATAAGCAAAAGTGGCAGGGCCATCTTCAAACAAGTCAACGCCACCTTCAATTGCCGCATAAAAATCTGCTTGGGCATGTTGTTGGCAATAACGCAATCGATTGACAGCACCATCTCGGGTTTCTTTAGCCGTCATTGGCTGTTCAGCCACTAAAGACGGTGCATGCATACCAATACATTCAATGTCACTTTGCGGAAAGTAGGTTTCAAAAGCCGTTTTAATTGCATTAACTTTTACTGGGTTGTGGGAGCCAACCACGATTTTTAGCGTGTTAGATAACATAAGTCATTCATAATCAGTTAAATCGCGGCTAGCTTAGCATTTAGCCAAAAGATCTCAAGCGGCGAACTTTAGGCTCGATTAGCAAGCCAACCACACCTAACACACCCACAAATAAACCGACAATACGTAACCAATTATTCAAAACACGATTGCGCTGAACCCCTGTTCTTATATATTTATAATAACGCTGGCCTCCAGTTACTGACTTTACAAAAAAGTCCCCATTCTTTTGGCTTAGGTGTACTGTTTTAGGCTCAATTCTTGTCAATACTTCGTTTGATAAACTACGAGGACTGTCTTCAAATAACAATAAAGACTCCCCCTCTTTAACTACTCCCATAGACTTATATAAAGCCTGTACTTGACTCGGCGCAACCCAACTCTTTTCCCCAGCCATATAAAACGTCACACCCAGAGCAATCATCACACTCGAGATAATTATCCATTTGAATAAATACTTTGCGTTCGATTGTGTCAGTGCTTGCGTATGTTGCTTTACAAAGTTCAATTTCGACAAATGCTTAATCACATAGGTACGATCAAGCCCTTTAATGAAATCATCTACCGTCATCTTTAGTGCTGTCAGCAACTTTTCAAACATCTCATCCGACGGGAACGCCTTATCATTTTCAAGTTTCGATAAGTAAGATTGTTCAATGCCCATGGCATTTGCCAGCTCTGGTTGATTCAGCTCTTTATCTACGCGTAATTGCTTAATACGTTGTCCTAAAGTCATTTTTTAATTCCATGTTGATTAATTTCAAGCGTATTCTTCGGTATTCCTAGCGGAATAAGTAGATGAATATTACGTGATATAGGTGAATTTTGAAAAAACGATAGAAATTCATCAGTTAATTCACAGAATTTAGCAATGCAGAATGTATACAAAGCAGCATGACCAAACCTAAAAATTCAAACGCATGTTAGCTCTTTTTTTGTGCTGATCGAATATTTTACGCGACTTTATGCATTAACTTTTATTTAACAACGCGTTAAAAAAACAGCAATACATTACGATATTCACTATTTTTAAATAGAGACAAAAGCCATTATATTTGTAAGATATTGGCCATTACGTAAACGTAAGATATTTTTATTGTTGTTTATTATCACTTACTTAGGTTATTTACATTTGTAACCGCACAAAAAAAGTGGAGAAAATCGCTTGTGATGCGTTTTCACATCAGTAAAGTAACCCCCAGTTAAACGCACCGACTAAATAATAATAAAAATTACATAATTATAAGTGTTTGACTCAAGCCAAGATTTGGCTTTAAGAATAAGAAATTAGGTACTTTGTACCAATGTACTTTGCAGTATTAATTAAGTGCGATTTTTAGCTTAAGTTTAAGCTACCTCAACAACTGATTTAGTTGTTAGGAAAATAATAAAAAGCCATTGCGGCATTTGAGACCTTGTCTCCTTTGTCTCTTAATGATGAGAGATTATCTACGGTTAGTAGATTAGCTTGTAGCTAACGCATTTGAACATGCCTTTTTATGTTGATGATTTAGCGAAGCTTATAATAATAAAATACATTACCTACTATTCACCAGTAATCATGGAAGGTTGAATAAAAATAGGATGTGAAACTAGGAAACAACCTTTCTTTTATATTTGAAGGAGAGCTCAAATATAAAAGTAGTGTGTATTCACTTGATGACGGCAGATTTATCTGCCGTTTTTTTATTTGTGTCTCAGCACAAATTTCCCCTCCTCTACTGAAATTATCGCCAGTTTCTGGTATAACACGCGCTAATTAAATTCAATGAAGCTATCGCTATGACCCGTAAGAAAAAGACCCGTAAGGAACAATCTATTGGCGCAGGTAAAAAGCCATTAGAAAAGTTATCCGAACGCTTAAAAGACACCAGAAAGAAAAAAAGCAAAGGCCGACCAGCGGGTGCTAAAGCAAATATCGATGGCGCCAAAGTAAAGAAATCGCCGAGCAAAGGTGGCAATGCCAAAACACAAGATGCTCGTGTTGGCAGCAAAAAAGCGATTGAGCTTGTACCTCAAGCGGTAAGCAAACCACTTGAGCCTAAGAAAATTGCAGTTAAAAAACGTAAGCCAGAACCTAAACTTTCTGTTGAGCAACAACTTGCGAACATTGAAAACGATGAGCGCCTAAACGATCTATTAGATAAGTTAGATGATGGCGTTGAGATTTCAGCGAAAGATCAAGCTTATATCGATCACCAAACAGCTGCGCACCAAAAACTAATGGCACTCGTTGACGACAACGATGAACCAGAAGAAAAGAAAGAAGCGTGGGAACAAATCGATAGTTCTGAGTTTGATGAGTTTAAATCAAAATGACCACATTACATATCGTTCTAATCGTAGTCGCTTTACTGATTATTAGTGGCTTAGCGTTTTACGCTGGCAAGCTCCTCGCTAAGGTGCGTGAACAAGAAGCAAAGCAACAAGCTGCGATTGCTGAGCAGCAACAAAAGATAGCCGCACACAACCAAAAATTAGTCGAAAGTATTCGATTAATCGCCAAAGCGATTGGCGAAGAGCAGTGCGAGCCATCTGAAGGTGCCATCAGAATCTGTCGTCTATTAGAAAAAATCCATGTAACTGCTGATGCAAATTTTCCGACGCAATACCCAGCGTTACATGAACTCGATAGCTTTTTAGCAGACTACCCAACACATGAAGGCTACAAAGCCCTACCTCGTCAAGAGCGTATGCGTTTTGATGTAAAACGCGCTCGTGAAGAAGATCGTCTGCGAGAAGCAATTAATAAAGAGTGTGAGTCGTTAAAATCATTTGACGCTCCAGCCTAACGCCTAATAATTCGTTGATATTTGCCAACTTAAAGTGGCAAATATCAACAAAAACCATCCTAAATTCCCAAATACGCTAGATTAGCCAAATCTGTTATTGCCAAAGTCCTTTCCCTTAGTTACCGTGTGGGTTCTATCCGCAATTATTAGTAAACAATGAGCAAAAACTAAGGAACCTTAATGTACTACCAAACTGACGACATCAACATTGAAAAAATCAAAGAGCTGTTACCCCCTGTTGCCCTATTAGAGCGATTTCCACTAAGCACTAAGGCTTCAAAAACAGTATTTGATGCGCGTCAGACGACCCACCAAATATTAACGGGAAAAGATGACCGTTTATTAGTAGTCATTGGTCCTTGTTCGATTCACGATCCTAAGGCGGCAATTGAATACGCTAATCGCCTAGTTAAGCTACGTGAAGAACTTAGCGCAGATCTCGAAGTAGTAATGCGAGTTTATTTCGAAAAACCCCGCACCACTGTTGGCTGGAAAGGGATGATCAACGACCCGTACATGGACAATAGCTGTAAGCTAAACGATGGCCTACGCATGGCACGTGAATTACTGCTCAACGTTAATGATCTTGGCCTACCAACCGCTGGTGAGTTTTTGGATATGATTACGCCGCAATACATCGCCGACCTCATGAGCTGGGGGGCGATTGGTGCTCGTACTACCGAATCACAAGTACACCGTGAGCTTGCTTCAGGTATGTCATGTCCAATTGGTTTTAAAAACGGTACCGACGGCACCATTAAAGTAGCAATCGACGCCATTGGCGCAGCTAGTGCGCCACACAACTTCTTATCAGTAACTAAATACGGCCACTCAGCTATTGTACAAACCCGTGGTAACGAAGACTGTCATATCATCTTGCGCGGTGGTAAAGAGCCAAATTACAGCAAATCCCACATCGATGCGGTAAACGAGCAGCTAACAGCGGCTAAACTGCCAAATAACATCATGGTGGACTTTAGCCATGCTAATAGTTCAAAACAATTCAAGCGCCAAATGGATGTAGCGACAGATGTGTGTGGTCAAATTGCCGCAGGTGATAAGTCGCTGTTTGGAGTAATGATTGAAAGTCACCTTGTTGAAGGTCGCCAAGATATAGTAAATGGCGAAGCTGCGACCTACGGTCAAAGTGTCACTGACGCCTGTATCGGCTGGGATGACACCGAAGCCGTGTTACGTCAATTAGCGGCAGCAGTACGCGATCGCCGCCAAGCATAATTTATCTTCTGTAAGTAAATAACGGGATGGCGCTCAACCATCCCGTTTTTCATTGTGTTATATACCCAAGCTATATTTCTCGCCACCAGCAAAGGGTGATAGAATTGCGCCACTTCTATTTCTATACAGCCTTTGAAAATTATGTCAGATCAAGCTCAAACTGGTGTTCGCGTTAATAAATTCCTCAGTGAAGCAGGTTATTGCTCACGCCGCGAAGCCGACAAGTTACTGGACTCTGGCCTAATCACCATCAATGGCAAACGCGTCGAAATGGGCACCAAGGTGCAACAAGGCGATGAAGTGCGAGTCAAAGGCGAGCTAATTGCCACCAAACCAGAGCCTGTGTATATCGCGCTAAATAAGCCACGCGGCATCACCTGTACCACAGATCAAAGCATCGAAGGCAACATCGTCGATTACGTGAATTATGCTGAGCGTATTTTCCCAATTGGCCGTCTTGATAAACCGTCAGAAGGTTTGATTTTACTCACTAACGATGGCGACATCGTTAATAAAATTCTGCGCGCGGGTAACAACCACGAAAAAGAGTATGTGGTCACCGTCGATAAGAAAATCGATAGCGACTTTGTCTTTGGCATGAGTAACGGCGTACCTATTTTGGATACCGTAACCAACAAATGTAAAGTCACACAAACTGGCCCTTACAGCTTTACCATTATTTTAACCCAAGGCTTAAACCGCCAAATCCGCCGCATGTGTGAACACTTTGGCTATCGCGTAAGAAAGCTAAAGCGTATGCGTATCATGAACCTGACGCTGGATAACATAAAAGCCGGTGAATGGCGTCATCTGAAAAAGCACGAAATGCGCGAGCTAAATAATCTGATCGCAGATTCGAGCAAAACAGCACCAGGTTACGATGCACCTAAAGCGAAAACGAGTGATAACAAACCGAAGCGTTCGCAGACTAAAAACGGCCAGCAACCACGTGTGAGAGGTTCACTAAGTAAACCTAGCGGCTTTGGCAAAAAACCAACAAAAAAGGGACCTAAAAAGGCCCCTTACGCATATACACCAAAGAAAGACTAGAACCCTAGCTTTCTTCGTGCTGTGAATTAATCGCCAACGCCATGGCTTCGGCGATTTTAATGCCATCGATAGCCGCCGATAAAATACCACCAGCATAACCAGCGCCTTCGCCTGCAGGGTACAAACCTTTAGTGTTAATACTCTGCATGGTTTCATCACGCTTAATACACACTGGCGATGACGTACGCGTTTCAACCGCAGTTAAGGTCGCATCATCCATCGCAAAACCGTGGATCTTGCGGTTAAACGCTGGAATAGCTTCACGCAGTGCTTCATTACAATATTCAGGCAATAAGCCTGATAAATCCGTAAACTTAACTCCCGGTTTGTAAGATGGCTCAACCTCGCCTGTTTCCTCTGTGCTATTGCCTTTTAAGAAATCACCCACGCGCTGCATCGGCGCATCATAGGTTTCACCGCCAAGTTTAAAGGCGGCACTTTCAAGTTCACGCTGGAAATCGATACCCGCTAGAGGACCACCGGGGTAATCACTTGGATCTATCCCCACCACAATCGCGCTGTTGGCATTGCGCTCATTACGTGAGTACTGGCTCATACCATTGGTAACAACGCGGTTTTCTTCAGAAGTTGCCGCAACCACGGTACCGCCCGGACACATACAGAAGCTGTATACACTACGGCCATTTTTACAATGGTGAACTAGCTTGTAATCCGCCGCGCCTAAAATTGGGTGGCCCGCATTTTTACCCCAGCGTGCTTCATCGATAACCGACTGGCGATGCTCGATGCGAAAGCCCACCGAAAACGGCTTAGCTTCAACATAAATACCTTTATCGTGAATCATTTGGAAAGTATCACGAGCACTGTGACCAACAGCTAGCGCAATGTGGTTTGATTTAATATGCTCACCATCAGCGAGCGTTAAACCTGTTACCTTGCCGTCTTCGATATCTAAATCGTCAACACGGGCACTAAAACGAATTTCACCGCCAAGCTCAATAATCTTGGCGCGCATCTTCTCAACCATGGTTACCAATTTAAAGGTACCAATGTGCGGCTTACTCACGTAAAGAATTTCTTCAGGCGCGCCAGCATCAACAAACTCGTTAAGCACCTTACGGCCGTAGTGTTTACGATCTTTAACTTGGCTATAAAGCTTACCATCAGAAAACGTACCAGCACCGCCCTCACCGTATTGCACATTAGATTCGGTATTTAAAGTACGTTTACGCCAGAAACCAAAGGTGTCTTTAGTACGCTCGCGCACTTCCTTACCACGATCGAGAATAATCGGACGATAACCCATTTGTGCCAACACTAAGCCTACAAAAATCCCACAAGGGCCAAAACCGACAACCACAGGACGGTCACCTAAGTCCGTTGGCGCCTTAGCCACAAACTTGTATTCCATATCAGGCGTTTCGCGAATCGATTGGTTTTTTTCAAATTTCGCTAGAATTGCTTCATTGTCAGTCGTTTCAACATCAATTGTATACAGCAAGGTAATATGACGCTTTTTACGCGCATCAATACCACGGCGAAACACCGTAAAATCCACCAGCTTTTCAGCAGGGATTTTCAAGGTAAATAAAACAAGGTTTTTTAGATCATCTTCACTGTGATCTAAATTGAGTTTGAGATTGGTTAATCGAATCATCGAGCTATCCTGATATGTTACTTGGCTATAGTAAAAATTTGGCAGGTATTGTAATGCATTTTTATCTAGGTAAGAAAAACAAATCCTGTAGTGTGATCGCTCTATTTAAAAAATTATTTATGTGCTTGTTATAAGAATGATTAATCAACTATACTTGGTCCGAAATTTTAAAACCATTAAAGTTAGGGACAACAAATGAAAGAACGTTGTAAAGCAATGGGCTTAATTAGCTCGATCTTGTTATTAGGTGCATGCGGTGGTGGCGGAAGCTCAAATGATTCTACACCAACTCCTCCTTCTCCAAATCAGGCCCCAACGATTGCAGCGATTTCACCACAAACGCTAATAGAATCGGAAACACTAGCACTAAAAGCCGATGCAACAGACGGCGATGGCACAATTCAAAGCTATTCTTGGTCAATCAAGTCTGGCGACAACCTTACGCTAGCAAATGAGACCACTGATGAAGTTTCTATTACCGCAAGCGCCATTACCAAACCCTCTGAAGCTGTACTAACATTAACTGTTACCGATAACGACAACGCCGAAACAACACAAGACATCACGATCTCGCTTGTTAATAGAACGTCGACCGTAACAATAAGTGGCTTGGTCACAGACGAAATTATTTCCAACCCTAAAGTCGATATCAAAATCGGCAGCGCAAGCTTTACTACTAATGGTAATGAAAATGGCGAGTATTCTATTGAATTATCAGTTGATGATTCACTAGAAAATGCCTTAGTAGAATTGAGAGCCTTTGGCACATCAGAATCTCAGTCTAATGTTGAGTTCGTTTCGCTTATACCATCCATCAAAACGCTAAAAGCACAAGCGGATGATAATAACGCTGTCTCAAATGAAAAGAATTTAGATTTAAATATCACTAATGTCACGACAGCTAAGTTTGTTTTATTACAACGTAAAAATAGCTCAATCACCGATGAAGAAACATTAAAAAAATTATCATTAGAAATAAATAATAAAGAGCTTTTAAAACTAGCTACAGTGATCAAAGTGGTCGTCGACAACGCTGAGCAATCATTGCCTGAAGGGATTACTTCTACGATTGGACTCATTCAAGATCCAGAAACAGTAGATAGTTTTATTGCCAAGATTAATCAAACCAATTCGTCGTTATACGATTCAACAGAAAGAGAGTTAAAATTAGACAAAACACTCGTCAAAGATAGTGATAATGACGGTACCATTGATCTAGAAGATGCATTCCCACATGACGAAACAGAATGGTTGGATTCAGATGGTGATAACATCGGAAACAATGCAGATACTGATGACGACAATGACAATGTTGAAGATAGCTCTGATGCATTTCCTTACAATGCAAAAGAGCAGTACGATTCAGATAAAGATGGCATTGGTAATAATGAAGATACTGACGATAATGGTGATGGTAAAGAAGATATTTTCACTAAAAAAATGTACGAAATCAGCAATGGCGATTTAGACTCTTCATTTGACTTCACAATTAGCCCAGATGACAGGTTTGCCTACACAGGAAGTGCGCATGGAATTATCATTGCACAATTAGATAGTGATGCCTTACCTACAAACAACTATGAAATACTACCAATTGAAAAGCTGGGATTTGAAGATAAAACTGTATTCGACAAGGGGAGTCGATTAACATCTGAACACACCATAATTTCTAAAGATGGAAATTATATGTATTGGTCAGTTAGACAATATCATCCAGACCAATTAACACGAAATTTCATCAAAGCTTTTTCACTCAATAAAGTCACTGGGGTTCCAACTCACATTAATACAATTGAATTCGACACATACCATAATATTGCCGATATTCTAGTGACAACTCCAGATAACAAATACTTATATGCAATACATCCAACACCTGCATCAATAAATAACCAATCAGAGGTTAGAGTTGTAACCTTAGAAATTAATCCACACACCGGATTTATTAGCAACAAGCACACATATCTGCTGCCGGAAACAAACGTATACAATTACGATCAAAGTTTTGATATTTCACATGATGCAAAATATCTATTTTGGACTCCTCGCCAAGATACAATTTATTCGTTTCAAATTGGACAAGAAGGCTCGGTTGAAAGCCACACTAGCTTAACTATCGATGCCGGTGAATATCATGAGACTCAGTCGGTATTAAAAGCATCGAAAACAAATAATGAACTGTATTTCGCAAGCACAGATAAATTACACATTTTAACTTACAGTGTTTCTGGAGAGTTAAGTGCAAACTACACAGTCAATATATTTGATGATACAACCGTCGATAGAAATGTTTTACATACTTCTATTGACACTTCTCCAGATGGTAAAAGCCTGGCACTCATAAGCGCTAATGCAGGTGATTCAGAACTAAACGTATTGTCTCGTTCATCCTCTGATGAAAACTTTTCAAAACTGTATACTCAAGAATTGAATAGAGGACAATACACAGATATTGAGTTTAGCTCTACAAATGATACGTTCTTATGGCTCGACTTTTATGAGAACAGTATTCTTGGACGAAAAGTATCAAAGGAGTCCCCTCAAGTTACTCAGCAAAATTTTGGTATGAAAAATTTGGCGAACTTCACTCCATTAATCGTCAAAGAAAACTCTGTAGTAGGTGCTTCACATTCCTTTGGCCTTTTGAGTAATGTTTATTTGAATTTCTATGATGTGAATTCGACCGAGACTTCCGTTATTCAAAAAGCCAATAAAGACGATCGTAACTTCTCTGTCAATTCTCATCTTCAAGTTGATTCGGACACTATTATTACTTTAGTGAACAATTTGGAAGCAGGAGAAGGATTAGGCTTCTCATATTTCTTTACTTCCTTTAACGATGAATCAAAATCCATCACTGAAAAGTCCGAATTAGATTCAATTCGTCATGAAGACTCAATGCCTTATAGGTTGTTTAGAGCATCTATCAGCCAAGACGGTAAATATATAATCACCTATGAACGTCACACAACAAGCGCAGAGTCGACAGTTAGGGAGTATTTCATATCTCTTTATAAAGTTAACAAAAATGAACAGAAAGTTGAGTTTGTAACTTCATTGTACTTAGATTCCACATTTAATAGACCTTTCTATGACCAATGGAGTACCGCATTTTTTAGTCCTTATCATGATAGTTTAAATGTCGGTGACAAAACTGTTATGTATTCCGAAGACGACTTAAAAATCGTTGATAATTCTAATCCATCACTCACTACAAAGTTTGCAAAAAACTCTTTAATTGGAATAGGTTCTAAATTCGATTCTGATTCTGAAGAAACGACATTATCTGTACTTAAAGCGGATAAAACGGACGAAAGTTTAATAGTTACGGATGACACGAGTATAAAAGGGAAATTAACGATATCGGGTATAAATAACAACAGATTTATATCCATGACTGATGTAGTTAACGGCTCAGCTTCTGTATATATATGGGAAATAACCTCAGACAATAAATTGAAACTGATGCGAGTAAATCAAATTTCGATAGATAAATCCCAAAATTCCAACGTTGCAATTTATTATGCGCAAGACTCTACAGATACATTTTGGATAAAATTGCTCGACGATCACCATGAATTAATAAAACTATCCATTCTACCGGATTCAGATAGTGACGGTGATGGGCTTCTTGACGCTTCTCAAGAATAACCATGCTAAAAAAGCCATTCGAACGAATGGCTTTTTTATTACAACTAAATAGAATCAACACTCACAATTCCCATTGCTAAAGATTGAAATTAATATTTCAGTAAGTAAGATCCCTAAAAATTTCCACACTTATCAATTTAGGAATCATTCATGGCCTTTGTAGTCACCGACAACTGTATTGCTTGTAAATACACCGACTGTGTTGCCGTGTGTCCTGCCGATGCCTTTCACGAAGGACCTAACTTTCTCGCGATTAACCCAATTGATTGTATCGATTGTGATTTATGTGCGCCTGAGTGCCCTGCTGATGCCATTTTTCAAGAAGATGAGCTACCAACTGGTCAAGAGCAATTTAAAGAATTAAATGCCGAACTCAGTGAAGTGTGGCCAAAAATAACCGATGTGATTTCTCCACTGCCAGATGCCGATAAAGTTAATGGCGTACCTAATAAAATCGACCAACTCATTGTCGAATAAAATGATTAAAACGCCATGAACTATCTTGTAGCCACCACCATCCTTTGGGCCTTTTCATTTAGTTTAATTGGCGTTTATCTCGCAGGCCAAGTTGATGCTTGGTTTTCAGCACTAACCCGAATTGCATTGGCTATGGTGTTATTTCTGCCATTGCTTAAACTGCGCAATGTTGCCAAACCGTTAGCCCTAAAAATTATGGCCATAGGCGGAGTGCAGCTCGGCTTGATGTATTGTTTTTACTATCAATCCT
The DNA here is from genome assembly GCF_022347785.1 of Psychrobium sp. MM17-31. Lineage (NCBI taxonomy): Bacteria > Pseudomonadati > Pseudomonadota > Gammaproteobacteria > Alteromonadales > Shewanellaceae > Psychrobium > Psychrobium sp. MM17-31. Next base: position 103,970 of record NZ_JAKRGA010000006.1, on the reverse strand, counting down.
TTTTGTATTTGTCGGTACCAGAGGTTCTGCTGTTTACCGTACTAACTCCTATCTATGTCACCTTGTTTTACGACATCAGCCATAAGCGATTTTCATTCGGCTTTTTAATCAGTGCCATTACCGCAGTTTTTGGCGCGATGACCATAAAGTATCAAGGCGTTAACGATGGTTTCTTGCTGGGATTTGCCATAGTGCAAGGAGCTAACATTAGCTTTGCCTTAGGCCAAGTAGCGTATAAGCGAGTGATGGAATCACAACCAGACGATATTAAGCAATCCACCGTATTTGGTTTGTTTTACATTGGCGCTTTTATTGTCGCGCTATTTTTATTCGCCCTCTTTGGCAATACAGAAAAACTGCCGACCACCAATACGCAATGGGGCATTTTGATTTACCTTGGTGTTATCGCCTCAGGTCTTGGTTATTTCGCGTGGAATAAAGGTGCTACCCTCGTTAGCTCTGGCACCTTAGCGGTAATGAATAACGCCCTAGTGCCTGCAGGCTTGGTGGTTAATATTCTCATTTGGAATCGCGATGAGGACTTAACTCGTCTTGTCATTGGCGGCGCAATTATTTTATTTTCGTTATGGTTAAATTGCTTCTTTAATAAAACCGCAGCAACCAATGAATAACGTATTTATCCTACAGCATCTCCATGTTGTTGATAGTGATACTGAAGACGTGAAATTATTGGCGTCTATCAATCTCGCGAAAAAGCCATTGCTGCCATTAATCAGCTCATCACAGAAAGCGGATTCGTAGATTATCCACAGCTCATCACAAGTGATGAGAACATCGGCAAGAGTGGATTTTATATTGATGAATATCCATTAGATAAGACTCACTGGTCTGAAGGTTTTGTTTCACTGTAAGCCGCTACTAGTAAATTCCCCCATTAGATCATAAGATTATTTAAACCTGCTTATCCGACAGTCCAAGGAAATTCCATGAATAAACCACAACGCGAACTTACATTGCGCTTTTTAGCCGAGCCTCAAGACGTTAATTTTGGCGGCAAGGTACACGGCGGTGCGGTAATGAAATGGATTGACTTGGCGGCCTACGCAACGGCTGCTGGCTGGAGTGGTCGCTATTGTATAACGGCTTATGCAGGTGGCATTCGATTTGTATCGCCGATTCACGTCGGTAGCCTAGTTGAGGTGACTGGCAAGGTCATTTACACCGGAAAGTCTTCAATGCACATTGCACTAGAAGTAAATGCCTGTGATCCAAAGTCTCTTAATAAACGACTTACCACTCACTGTATCGTGATTATGGTAGCAGTCGACGAGCACGGAGAGTCTATTCAAGTGCCTACTTGGACTCCAGAGAGCGACGAAGACAAGAAACAACACGCCACAGCCATCAAACTAATGGAAATGCGTAAACAAATCGGTGAGGAAATGGCGATATTTGTCGAATAGCCACTCATCGGCTGATTAGACCATTGATTTAGGTACTAACGGTTTACAATACTAAATAATTATCTTAGGTTGTAAATTCACCTTAATTTCGGTTTGGTTATGGACGTTTTCATTGCACGGCAAGCTATCTTAAACAGAAAGCAACAAGTTTCTGCTTATGAGCTCTTCTTTCGGGAAGGGCCTAGAAACGCCTATCCTGAAAATACCGATCACCACGAAGCGACTTCCAAGTTGATTGGCCGAACCTACTTCAACAAAGGGATTCGCCCTTTTACTTGCGGTAAACGCGCATTAATCAATTTTTCTGAAGAATCCCTATTAAAACGCTTACCTTTTCTATTGCCTAAAAACGAAATCCTCATTGAAATTTTGGAAGACGTTCGCCCAACTGATGAAGTGTTTAAGGTGTGTAAGGAGCTAGTAAAATCAGGCTACTCTATAGCCCTTGACGATTTTGTCTACAAGCCTGAATGGAAACGTTTTTTAACCGTTGTTCGGGTCATTAAGTTTGATATTCAACACACGCCGCTCAAAACAATCGAGCCCTTGGTGACAGAATTACTCGCTAAGACCAAGATAAAATTACTGGCAGAAAAAGTCGAAACACAAGAGGAATACCAACAAGCCGTCGATATGGGATTTCATTTGTTTCAAGGCTATTATTTTTGCCAACCCGAAATGAAGCAAAGCCAAGAAATAGAATCGACACAAATGCTATTGGTGATGCTATTTAACGAAGTCAGTAAACCCAACATCAACCATAAAAAAGTCATAGAACTGTTAGAGCGCGACTGCAATTTGGTTTATAAACTGTTGTGCTACGTCAACTCTGGCATCTTCCCCATCAAAGGGAAAATCACTTCAGTAAAACAAGCCATCACTTACATGGGTGAACTGCAGCTCAAAGAGCTTATTTCACTGTTTTTTACGGCTGTTCTAGCGCAAGAAAAACCGCCTGAACTCATTCAAATTTGTGCCACTCGCGCCAAATTCTGCGAGAGCATTATTAATGAAATCGCGCCTAAGTTTTGCGATCAAGCCTTTATGGTGGGAATGTTTTCACTGATCGACGCCATTCTCGATATTCCAATGCGCGATGTTACCGAACGTTTATCATTAGATGATGCAATTTGTGAAACACTACACGACGAAGACGACATATCCCAATCGCCAATCAGTATGGCCCTTAGAACTATAAAATATTTAGAGCGCGGCAGCTGGCATCAGTCTGAGCGCGAAGCCATGAAGTTACGCGTTCCTATTGAAACCGTTAACAAACATTACCAAGCAGCCATCGAATGGGCTGAACATCTCGAAGATTGCGATATGCCGCAAATGAATTAACTGTATTAAAACCCGCACAATAAAAAAGGCCGACATAATGTCGGCCTCTTTAGTTTAGCTCAGGTTAGCTAGTGATTAACCGCGACTTGCGCGTTTACGATCACTTTCCGTTAATAGCTTCTTACGAATACGGATGCTTTCTGGTGTAACTTCTACTAGCTCATCGTCATCGATAAACTCTAGTGCTTGCTCTAGTGTGTAAACGATTGGCGGCGTTAGAACTTGCGCGTCATCAGTACCAGAGGCACGAACGTTAGTTAGCTGCTTACCTTTAAGCGCGTTAACTGTTAAGTCGTTTTCACGGCTGTGAATACCTAGAATCTGACCTTCGTAAATCTCGTCACCGTGGTTGGTGAATAGACGACCGCGTTGCTGTAGGTTAAACAGTGCGTAAGTCAGTGCTTTACCAGTCGCGTTAGAGATTAGTACACCGTTTTGACGTTGACCGATGTCGCCACCTTTGTGCTCTGCGTACTCTTCAAACGTGTGGTATAGAAGACCAGAACCAGACGTTAATGACATAAACTCAGTTTGGAAGCCGATTAAACCACGTGAAGGCATATCAAAATCGATACGTACACGGCCTTTACCGTCAAGCTGCATGTTGTTCATTACCGCTTTACGCAGACCCAACTTCTCCATTACCGAACCTTGATGCTCTTCTTCGATATCAACGGTAACTTTTTCCATTGGCTCCATTTTCACGCCATCAACTTCTTTGATGATTACTTCTGGACGAGAAATCGCAAGCTCGAAACCTTCACGACGCATGTTTTCGATTAATACGCCTAAGTGAAGCTCACCACGACCAGATACACGGAACTTATCTGGATCGTCTCCTTGCTCAACGCGTAATGCTACGTTGTGTACAAGTTCTTGTTCTAAACGCTCGTGAATGTTGCGTGAAGTAACGAATTTACCTTCTTTACCGGCAAACGGTGAGTTGTTTACTTGGAATGTCATGGTAACTGTTGGCTCATCAACAGATAGCGCTGGTAATGGCTCTACGTTATCAACTGAACAGATAGTGTCAGAGATTTTTAACTCGCCTAAACCAGTGATAGCTACGATGTTACCAGCATGTGCTTCATCAACTTCCATACGGTCAAGGCCTAAGTAACCCATTACCGTACCCACTTTACCTTTACGAGTAGAACCGTCAGCCATAGAAACAACAACTTGTTGGTTTGGCTTAACTACACCGCGCTTGATACGGCCAACACCGATTACACCTACGTAAGAGTTGTAATCTAGCTGTGAGATTTGCATTTGGAAATCGCCAGCAGGATCAGCATCTGGTGCAGATACGTTTTCTAGAATCGCATCGAATAACGCATTCATGTTATCTGTTGGCTCGTCGGCATCCATCGTTGCCCAACCGTTTAGTGCCGAAGCGTAAACAGTCGTGAAATCTAACTGCTCGTCAGTTGCACCTAGGTTATCGAATAGATCGAAGATTTGATCCATAACCCAATCAGGACGTGCGCCTGGACGGTCAATTTTGTTAATAACAACGATTGGTTTCAAACCTTGCGCGAACGCTTTCTGCGTTACGAAACGCGTTTGTGGCATAGGGCCATCAACTGCGTCTACTAGTAGTAATACCGAGTCTACCATCGACATGATACGCTCTACTTCACCACCGAAATCGGCGTGTCCTGGAGTATCTACGATGTTGATGCGGTGATCATTCCAGTTAATGGCCGTTGGTTTTGCCAAGATGGTAATACCACGCTCTTTTTCAAGATCGTTTGAATCCATTACGCGCTCTTCGGCTTCGCCGCGAGACTCAACCGTACCAGATTGTGCTAACAGTTTATCAACCAGAGTCGTTTTACCGTGGTCAACGTGAGCAATGATTGCAACGTTACGCAACTTGCTGATATCAGTAATATTATTTGACATACATTTCGCCTAAATAGGAATAATCAGCTCAGCCTGACTATTCAAAACCATGGATACCAGCCGCGCATTGCGTCTGGTACAAAAATTAGGCGGCAAATTCTACAGACTTGTCACCTCAAAAGCTATCTATTTAGCATTCTAACCACAGATTGTGACGAGAATATTGAACCAGTACACACCGCACCAATTTGTAGCAGTTGAATAAGGAACAACACCTTCGCACCAATATGGTGCAACCAACTGATCAATGTGGTGCAAAAACAACACATTCACTTCACTCTAAAAACAATAAATCAATTACTATCAAATACTTAAACTGTTGGCACAATATTGGCTTTAACGGCTGTAGTTGAATCATTGGTGCAATTATTTTTATCTCAAAAAGTAATCGCCTAAATAAAATTAGTTAAGAGGAAACACCCAATGTCTATTGAGAATGTTCTAGAGTTAATTAAAGAAAACGACGTGAAATTTATCGATTTACGTTTCACTGATACCAAAGGTAAAGAGCAGCACATCAGTATTCCTGCTCACCAAGTTGACGAAGACTTTTTCGAAGACGGTAAAATGTTTGACGGCTCTTCAATCGCTGGTTGGAAAGCAATTAACAACTCAGACATGGTAATGATGCCAGATGCTTCTACTGCGGTATTAGACCCATTCTGCGACATCCCAACACTTAACATCCGTTGTGACATCTTAGAACCAGACACACTACAAGGTTACGATCGCGACCCACGTTCAGTGGCTAAACGCGCTGAAGAATACATGCGCAGCGCTGGCTTCGCTGACGATGTACTATTTGGCCCAGAGCCAGAGTTCTTCCTATTTGACGATGTTCGTTACAAAAACGATATCAATGGTGCGTCTTACTCAATCGACGATAAAGAAGCATGTTGGAACTCAAACACTGAATACGAAGAAGGCAATACAGGTCACCGTCCTGCGATCAAAGGCGGTTACTTCCCAGTATCTCCAGTAGATTCTTCACAAGATATCCGTAGTGCTATGTGTATGCTCATGGATCAAATGGGCTTAGTAGTAGAAGCACATCACCACGAAGTAGCAACCGCTGGTCAAAACGAAATTGCATGTCGCTTTAACACTATCGTTAACAAAGCTGACGAAATTCAAATCTACAAATACGTAGTTCACAACGTAGCGCACGAATTTGGTAAAACTGCGACCTTTATGCCTAAGCCGATTTCACAAGACAACGGTAGCGGTATGCACTGTCACATGTCTCTAGCAAAGGATGGTCAAAACTTATTTGCTGGTGACAAGTACGGCGGTTTATCTGAAACAGCACTTTACTACATTGGCGGTATCATCAAGCATGCTAAAGCACTAAACGCTTTCACTAACGCGTCAACTAACTCGTACAAGCGTCTAGTTCCTGGTTTCGAAGCGCCAGTAATGCTAGCTTACTCAGCGCGTAACCGTAGTGCGTCAATCCGTATACCTGTTGTACCATCACCAAAAGCACGTCGTATCGAAGTTCGCTTCCCTGATCCAACAGCTAACCCATACCTAGCGTTCTCTGCGCTACTAATGGCTGGCCTTGACGGTATCAAGAACAAGATCCACCCAGGTGATGCAATGGATAAAGATCTATACGATCTACCAGCTGAAGAAGCAGCAGCAATTCCAACAGTTGCTGAGTCGTTTGCTGAAGCACTAGAAGCATTAAAAGCAGATAACGACTTCCTAACAGAAGGTGGCGTATTCTCTAAAGACGCTATCGAAGCTTACATCGAGCTGAAATCGCAAGAAGTAGAGCGCCTAAACCTTGCAGTTAGCCCAGTTGAATTTGAAATGTACTACAGCGTTTAATCGTTAAGTCGCATTTCTTAAAAAGCCTGCAACTTTGCAGGCTTTTTTGTGCCAGTTTGAAAAATATTCAGTTAAGGCGCATTATTAAAGACAATGTATAATCAACAAAAACTGCCGTTATGTATAAATATCTCATCGCCATTATCTTACTGAGCTTAACGCTAACGGTATCGGCCTTCACTGTGTATAAAAAGGTCAATAAAGACGGCACTGTAACCTACTCAGACAAACCCTTTCCCGGAGCTAAAAAAGCCAAGCTGCCGCCAATAAACACTCGAGCTACTCAGCCAATCCCTAAACCTATCGAAGTGGAAAAACCTGAGAAAAAAGCTGTGGCTAACATTACCGTGCTATCACCAACCAATGGCGATTCTATTCGCAGCAATGCCGGCGAATTAAACATTCGTATAGGTGCGACACACGATGCCGTTGACGATTACCTCATTCAGCTTTTAATCAATGAAAAGCCCTATGGCAAACCAACCAAAAACACCACTTTTGCACTAAAAGAACTCGACCGCGGCATCATTAAAATTAAAGCGTTATTACAAACGCGTCGTGGCAAAGTTCTTGCAGCTTCTGATGAAACGGTTGTTTACATGCATAAAGCCTCAATAAATCGCGCTAGATAGCCCAAAATTGAGCAAGATGTTTGCAATCGACAATCTTTCGCACCAAAATGGTGCGTTAATAGATTTCAATCATTGGAGCTCAAGGTGGCCAGCATTTACAAGTCGATTTTTGATAATGTGGTATCGAGTATTTTATTACTCGATCAGCAGCTTTGCGTGCAACATAGCAATCAAGCAGCAGAGCAATTATTAAAAATTAGTACCAAACGCATGGCGGGAAGCCACCTCAATACCTTGTTCCATCATCTAAGTTCAAGCACTCAGCTATTTTCACAAGTATTTGAAACCGACCAAGGCTTTACCGACAATCTTGCGACCTTGATTAGCGTCGATGGCCGCAGCGTCACCATCGATCTCAGTGTGAGCCCACTAGAAGTCGATGACGAGCACTTCTTATTAGTAGAAATTAGACAAGTCGACCAACAGCAGCGCATCTCCGAAGAGATGCAGCAGCTGACCCAGCAGCAACTCGCCAAGAACTTGGTTAAAGGCCTTGCTCACGAGATCAAAAATCCCCTCGGCGGATTACGCGGTGCAGCGCAGCTTTTACATCGTCAGCTCGATGAAGAAAACCGAGAATATACTCAGATGATTATGGAACAGGCGGATCGTCTCAACAATTTAGTTGAGCGCCTACTAGGGCCCAATACTCACCATCAGCACAAACTGCACAACATTCATCAGGTGTTGGAAAAAATAATTAAACTAGTGTCCATTGAACTACCAACAGGGATCAGCATAGAGCGCGACTATGATCCCAGTATTCCCGATATCTCCATCGACGATGAACAGATCCAGCAAGCATTGTTGAACATCATTCAAAATGCAATTCAGGCAATGGGTAAAAGCGGTCATCTGACAGTAATGAGCCGCGTCACCAACCAAGTCACTATCAATGGTCAGCGCCATCGACTCGCCGTCGAAATTAAGATTATCGATAACGGTCCCGGCATTGCACCACAATTGCACAACACCCTGTTTTACCCCATGGTGACAGGCCGTGCTGAGGGAACAGGCCTCGGTTTATCTATCGCGCAAACGCTAATACAGCAACATCACGGACGTATCGATTTTACTTCGCGCCCAGGTAAAACCGAATTCACCGTTTCACTACCAGTAATTAAGGAATCCTAATGACCGAACAAGTATGGGTACTGGACGACGACAGTTCAATTCGCTGGGTATTAGAAAAAGCATTATCGAGCGCTAATATCAGCGTTGGCACCTTTGCCGCCGCGGAAAGTCTGTGGGAAGCCTTAGCACACGAACAACCAAGTGTTATTGTCTCTGATGTACGAATGCCTGATACCGACGGCATGGAATTACTAGGCCGCATACAAGAGCATTTCCCAGAAATTCCGGTCATCATAATTACAGCGCATTCCGATCTCGATAGCGCGGTAAGTGCCTATCAAAGCGGCGCTTTTGAATACTTGCCCAAACCCTTTGATATCGATGACGCATTAGGCTTAATCAATCGCGCCATCGACCACAGTAACGAACAAACTAAACGCGCTAAAAAAACCGCTAACAATCAGAGTGCAACGCCAGAAATCATCGGCGAAGCGCCTGCGATGCAAGAGGTTTTCCGCGCCATTGGCCGCTTATCATCATCGAGCATTAGTGTGCTTATCAACGGTCAATCGGGAACGGGTAAAGAGTTAGTCGCCAAGGCGCTGCACAAGCACAGCCCGCGTAAAGACAATAATTTTATCGCGCTTAACATGGCGGCTATTCCCAAAGATCTGATTGAATCTGAATTATTCGGTCACGAAAAAGGCGCGTTTACTGGCGCAAATACCGTGCGTGAAGGTCGCTTCGAACAGGCCAACGGCGGCACTTTATTTCTCGATGAAATCGGCGATATGCCACTAGAGGTACAAACGCGATTACTACGTGTCTTAGCAGATGGGCAGTTTTACCGTGTTGGTGGCCACCAGCCTGTGTCGGTAGACGTTCGAATTATTGCGGCAACTCACCAAAACCTTGAGCAGCTAGTGATTGACGGTGAATTCCGTGAAGATTTATTCCATCGCCTTAATGTAATTCGCATTCATATCCCAAGCCTCAACGAGCGTCGTGAAGATATTCCGACGTTGGCCGATCACTTCCTCAACTTAGCGGCGAAGGAGCTCAAAGTTGAAGCGAAGAAAATGAGCAAAGAAGCACAAGCTTACATCACAACACTCGAATGGCCGGGTAATGTACGTCAATTAGAAAATACCTGTCGCTGGCTAACCGTGATGGCATCTGGCCAAGAAATTCTAGTTAACGATCTTCCTCCTGAGCTCACTCAAGCCAAACCACAACAAGCACAGCACAGTGACTGGCAACAAGCACTTCGCGCATGGTGTATGGAGCAACTTAATAGTGGTAATGAGGCAATTTTAAATCAAGCAGTGCCAGATTTTGAACGCACCGTTATCGATTGCGCTCTCACTAGTAGTGCGGGACACAAGCAATTAGCGGCTAAAAAGCTAGGTTGGGGACGTAATACACTGACCCGTAAGCTAAAAGAGCTTGATATAAAATAAGCTTTACGCCGTAATTCATTGGCAATGATCTGTGCTTAGGCTAGTATCTAAGTATTAACACTTCTTTGTGAGAAACAGCCATGCAATACAATACTTCTGAACTCTGCGACATGTACCTAGATAGCGTCGATGTGGTTGAACCTATGTTTGCCAATTTCGGCGGCCGAAATTCATTTGGCGGCGAAGTAGTCACCGTGAAATGTCACGAAGCCTATGGATTAATTCGCGAAACCTTGACCCAAAGTGGTGCAGGCAAAGTATTGGTCATTGATGGCGGCGGCTCGCTGCGTCGTGCTTTGGTTGATTTTGAACTGGCCGAGCTCGCGTTAGACAATGGCTGGGAAGGCATTATCGTTTACGGTTGTATTCGCGAAGTCGACTTAATTGACGAGCTAGATTTAGGTATTCAAGCCTTAGCGTCCATTCCAGTCTTAGCCAACGATAATCACGATGGTGAAACCGATATGCCAGTCAACTTTGGCGGTGTAACTTTCTTGCCTGAAGATCATGTATATGCCGATTCAACGGGGATTATCTTATCGCCAGATCCGCTAGATATTGAATAATCTACTCTCTATTTAGGCGCTTTGTGGTATAAAGGCGCCTAGATTTTCAACTGCACACCTTAACTATGACGACTCTACTCCACTTTGCCTCTTTAAATTCAATTTCTCATTTTATTAGCAATCGCCTTGGCGAAACTAAAATTGGTCAGCAGATTTTATTGCCAAAGGCTAGTGAATTGAACGCCGTTCTTGATGACTTTAAAGCCCTTGGTGCGAAATTTGTTTTATTAGGTATTCCTGAGGACATCGGTCCGCGTGCGAATTTAGGTCGCGGCGGCAGCACTGATGGTTGGAATGCGTTTTTATCACGTTTTTTAAACTTACAGCAAAACGCCTTTATTCGCAGTGAAGAAATTGGCTTGCTCGGCCATATTATTACCGATGATTTACAGCAGCAAAGCGCCGATTTAGATTTAACCAACGAAGACGAGCTCGCGACAATACGCGATTTAGTGAGTAAGCTCGATGAGCGAGTGACAACAGTTATTAAGGCGATTGGTGAACGGGGTTTAATGCCAATAGTTATTGGCGGCGGTCATAATAATGCCTATGGCATTCTGCGAGGAATGAGTGAAGCAAACAACAAGCCGATGGCGGCGATAAATCTTGACCCTCATACCGATTTTCGCAACCTCGAAGGTCGTCACAGCGGTAACGGATTTAGTTATGCCGCGTCAGAAAACTATCTGAGTCACTACTTCTCATTGGGCATGCACGAACTTAAAAACTCTGCTGCCAACATTAAAAGCCTAAATCAGCATCATTTTCCGTATGTGAGTTATCAACAAATTTACGTTAGACGAGAAATGACCTTTGCACAAGCCATCGATGATGCACTGTGTTATTTAAGAGATTGTCATGCGCCTGTCGGTATTGAGTTAGACGTCGATGCGATCTCATTTATGCCAGCGAGTGCCTACACCAACGTTGGTGTTGAACTAACTGATGCACAATTCTATGTACACAGCATTGCGCAACTGCCACAAGCAAGCTACCTACACCTTGCCGAAGGCGCGCCTTGTCAGCACCCAGCAGGCATGGAAGCTGGAACTAGCGACGTTGGTCAAGGCACAGCAGCTTTGGTGTGTAGCTTTATTCAATCCAAGCAAGATATCGGTGAATAGCGAAGTTTAACGCTCAATAATGTCCCACTGGCGTCTTATTTTCTCTAATTCGCCAGTGCGTTCTAAATAATTAAATGCCACCTGAAATCGCAGCACTAAATGCGGATTAGATTCTCGACTGAAAGCAATGCTAAGTTCCCTACTAAGGGGCGCAACTTCATATAATCTCCTAACATCTTCATTCGAGTAACCAAGCTTTTTGATTCTGTTGTACAGCAGCACCTCTGAACTGAAAATAATGTCGACACGTTCTTTAAATAACATGCCGACATTTTGATCATTACGCGCAGTATGTAACACGTTGTCGAAATTGTTTTCTGCCAACAGGTAAGCAGCACCATAACCTTTAGAGGTTGCAATTCGATAAGGTTTAGCCTGTGAGAGATCACTGAATGGCTTATCGAAGTTTTTCTTTAAGCCCCACATGTAAAAACGCTGAGTATGCAGGTTGCCAATCCATTGAAATTGCTCTTCTCTCGCCACCGTCCTGATCATTGAATAAATCAGTACATTAGGCTCTTTTTGCGCCATTAAATAAGCACGTCCCCAAGGTAGTGGAATTATATCTGGCTGCTGCCCCGTTAACTGAAACAAACGCCTAACCACTTGCGTAGCATAACCGCCAACAGAGCCGTCTTCATTTTTGGTTTGATAAGGAGGAATGATCTCGGTAACCACTGTAAGTGGTTTTGCCATAACAGAGGAGCAAGACAAAACCACAATAACGCACAATGATTTAATAAAAAAGCTCAACACTATACTCAACTTTTGCGACGAAAAAACTAAGTATAGACGAATATTTCTTAGGCTAACCCACCATGTAAGTACCAGTACCAAAAGCGATATGATCGCCCTTTTCGTTATGGAGTTCCATCCGTGCAACAGCTACCTTATTGCCCGTGCGAATTACCGTTGCGGTTGCTGTAAATTCTTCACCGCGGCCCGGACGTAAATAATCGATGCGTAAATCGATAGTACCGAGGTTTTGCAATCGTTTCATGACGGCTTCTTTACTGAGATCTTCCATGTTTTCGAGCACATCTGAAAACACAATCATGCCACCAGCAACATCGAGCATACTTGCCGTTACACCGCCATGTAGAATGCCGTGCATAATATTGCCCACCAACTCAGGCTTCATGGCAATTTTAAGTTCGATTTTATTATTCTCGTAACACGAAATATTCAAACCAATTAATTGGTGATACGGCATCTGTCGGTCGAAAATATCCTTGATAATATCTCTAACTTCTTGGGTTTGTAATTGTTCGCTCATTGCTAATGTCCATTTGTTATCTGCTCAACAGAATAAATAATACAGTTGATTTAAACAAGCATTTTAATAGGACAACAAGGTGATAGTCGATTACACTACGTCTTCTGATTTTTAGATGCATAAAGAGACGCAGTGCAAACAACGCAGTCAACGCCGCAACAGGTTCTAAGCCAAGTTTTTGGTTACAGTGAATTTCGCGCCGGACAACTAGACATCATCGAGCAAACGCTAAACCATCGCGATTGCCTCGTTATTATGCCAACAGGTGGTGGTAAGTCGCTGTGTTTTCAAATTCCCGCGCTGTTAATGTCTGGCATTACCATAGTGATTTCGCCGCTGATTTCACTGATGAAAGATCAAGTAGACACCCTTAAAGCCAATGGCGTTGCCGCAGCTTACTTAAACTCAAGCCAAAGCCGCGAAGAATCCATCGCGGTACTTAATGCATTGCAATACGGTGAAATCAAATTAATTTACGTAGCGCCAGAGCGCATCCTTCAGCCGAGTTTTTTAGAGCGCATTCAGCAGCTGCATATCTCACTAATTGCCATAGATGAAGCACACTGTATTTCTCAATGGGGGCACGACTTTAGACCGGAATATACCAATCTTGGTCAAATCAAATCAGTGTTACCAACACCGCCAATTATGGCGCTAACGGCAACGGCAGATGACGCAACTCGCCAAGAAATAGCTTCGCGCTTGAATCTTAATAATCCGTTTTATCATCAAGCGAGTTTCGATCGCCCTAATATTCGCTACACCCTGTATGAAAAATTCAAACCTTTTCATCAACTGTTGCAATATTTAAAAACCCAAGGCGACAACTCCGGCATTATCTATTGCACTACCCGTAAACAGGTGGAAGAAACGACTGCCAAATTACAGCAGCAACACCTGAGTGTACTTGGCTACCACGGTGGCATGGAGCACAGCGAGCGGATGAGCGTGCAAGAGAGCTTTATTCGCGGCGACACCGATATCGTTGTAGCAACAGTGGCGTTTGGCATGGGCATTGACAAACCCGATGTGCGCTTTGTTATTCACTACAACATTCCGAAAAATATCGAGTCCTATTATCAAGAGACTGGCCGTGCTGGTCGTGATGGCATGAACGCCGAAGCGGTAATGCTATACGATCCAAGCGATACTGGACGGGTGCGCTTTTTGATTGAACAAGGCAATAACCAAGCTCAACAGCAGGTAGAGCATCAAAAACTCAATGCGATGGCTGCCTTTGCCGAGGCGCAAACTTGTCGCCGGCAAGTACTTCTGCACTATTTTGGTGAATACGGCTCAGAAAAGTGTGGCAACTGCGATATTTGTTTAGATCCACCCAAGCATTTTGACGGCACAGTAGTCGCGCAAAAAGCCCTGTCTTGTGTTTATCGCGTGCAGCAAAACTTTGGTGTCGCTTATGTTATTGATGTACTGCGCGGCTCTAAAAATCAGCGTATTTTAGACTATGGCCACGACAAACTAACCACTTACGGTATAGGTGTTGAACACAGCACCGAATATTGGCTCAGTATCTTCCGCCAACTCATTCATCTTGGCTACTTACGCCAAGACATCACCCGCAGCTCGGTATTAATGCTCAACCCAGAAGCACGAGCGGTACTTAAGGGAGAAAAACGGGTAGAACTTGCGGTGCCACGTCTGCAAGCCATTACCAAGAGCAGCAGCGCCAAAGGCCGCTCTCGCAAAGACGACTACGATTACGACGAAGTACTATTTGCCAAACTACGCACCCTGCGTAAAACCATTGCCGATGATCAAGGCGTGCCACCTTACGTAGTGTTTAGCGACGCTAGCCTCGCAGAAATGGCTGAGCAACAGCCACAAACTCCATTCGAATTACTACGGGTTAACGGCGTAGGTGAGCGAAAGCTCGAAAAATTCGGCGATGAATTCTTGGCGTTGATTAGGGAGTATCAGTTTGAGAATTAAGCTTTTTAGATTAATAAAGCATGCTATGCTTTAATGTACCCCAAAGGAATAAACACTGATAAGGAATTTAACCTATGTTCACCATTAAAGCATTGATTCTCGTTGTTCTAGCAATTACAGCCTTCATTCTTTATAGAAAGGGTAATCCGAAAGGCGCCATCGCTCTCTCAGGATGCTTAATTGCATTGTCGGCAATTTCTAATTCCGATATTCACAATATCCCAGAAGGCATTGAATGTTTTATTCAAGGTGTTAAAGATGGATATAACGAAGCCTAATTGAACGGCGGAGCAAAGAATGAGATTTCTACTTTCATCATTATTAGCGATACCAATTGTTCTTCTTTCATTTGTACTAATGGTCAGTTTAATTAATTCTGAAGGCTATCACGGCAGAAGTGTAGTTTATTGTTTTCCAGGAATGCAGCTAGATTCTTCTTATTTTGATGAAAATCAAACATCAACTAATGCTTCTAAATGTATGGATTGTGGAAGCTCGTATCGTCGGCTACCACCATTTATACCAGTTCATGACACACCTTCTACAAGCAGATTAGGTTCACAAATTGAGTCTATAATTTCACTAAATGAATTAAAAAGTGAGCTAATTTACTCATCAAGAATCCACTAAATTACGCTGTAACATATAAAAAAGCCCAACAATGTTGGGCTTTTCTTCATTCGGTAATAGTCAAAAAAACTAATCCCAGTGCAGGATTACCTTACCTGATTGACCAGAGCCCATGACATCGAAGCCCTTCTGGAATTCATCGATTGGAAAGTGGTGGGTGATAATCGGTGAAATATCTAAACCAGATTGAATCAAGCTCGCCATCTTGTACCAAGTTTCAAACATCTCACGGCCGTAGATACCTTTGATTACTAAGCCTTTGAAAATCACTTTGTCCCAGTCGATTGACATGTCTGACGGTGGAATACCTAACATAGCGATACGACCACCGTGGTTCATGGCATCTAGCATGCTTTGGAAAGCCATAGGTACACCTGACATTTCCATGCCAACATCAAAACCTTCCGTCATGCCAAGATCTTTCATAACATCTTCAAGGTTTTCTTCGGCAACGTTAACAGCGCGAGTCGCACCCATCTTTTCCGCTAATTCTAAGCGATATGGATTTACGTCAGTAATTACCACATGGCGTGCGCCAACGTGTTTACAGATAGCTACCGCCATGATGCCGATTGGGCCAGCACCAGTAATTAATACGTCTTCACCAACTAAATCAAATGAAAGAGCTGTGTGCACGGCATTACCGAATGGGTCGAATACTGCGGCTAACTCATCTGAGATATCATCTGGTAGTTTAAAGGCGTTAAATGCTGGAATAACTAAGTATTCAGCAAATGAGCCTTCGCGGTTTACACCAACACCTGTGGTATTACGACATAGATGAGTACGGCCACCGCGACAGTTACGACAGTGACCACAGGTAATGTGACCTTCACCAGATACGCGATCGCCTAGCTCGAAGCCTTTTACTTCTTGACCGATACCAACAACTTCACCCACGTATTCGTGACCAACAACCATAGGAACTGGAATAGTGCGTTGTGACCATTCGTCCCAGTTGTAGATGTGCATGTCAGTACCACAAATAGCGGTTTTTTTAATTTTAATTAATAGATCGTTGTGGCCCATTTTCGGTGTAGGCGCATCAACCATCCAAATGCCTTTTTCGGCTTTTAATTTACTTAAGGCTTTCATGCTTAGATAACCTCTAGCTCTTTACCAACTTCGATAAAGGCAGCAATAGCGCGATCTAGCTGCTCTTTAGTGTGTGCTGCTGACATCTGGGTACGAATACGCGCTTGACCTTTTGGCACAACAGGGAAAGAGAAACCAATAACGTAAATGCCTTTCTCTAGTAACTTATCAGCCATAGTCGAGGCTAATTTCGCATCGCCTAGCATTACAGGAACGATAGCGTGGTCAGCACCAGCCATAGTGAAACCAGCAGCGCCCATTTGCGTGCGGAAGTACTCTGCATTAGCTTTTACTTGATCACGTAAGTCTTGCCCGTTTTTCAGCATGTCTAATACTTTGATTGACGCTGAAACAATCGCCGGTGCTAGTGAGTTTGAGAATAAGTAAGGGCGTGAACGTTGACGTAACCAGTCTACAATCTCTTTACTCGCCGACGTGAAACCACCTGATGCGCCGCCTAATGCTTTACCCAAGGTACCAGTGATGATGTCTACGCGATCCATTACTTCACAGTATTCGTGTGTGCCGCGACCTTCTTCGCCAACAAAACCAACGGCGTGAGAATCATCAACCATTACCATAGCATCGTATTTATCAGCTAAATCACACACGCCTTTAAGGTTAGCGATAACACCGTCCATTGAGAAAACGCCGTCGGTAGCGATTAGTTTAAAGCGCGCGCCGGCTTCTGTCGCTGCGATTAGTTGCTCTTCTAGTGCTGCCATGTCGTTGTTAGCGTAACGGAAGCGTTTTGCTTTACACAGGCGAACGCCATCGATAATTGAAGCGTGATTTAATGCATCTGAAATGATTGCATCTTCTGGGCCTAATAGCGTTTCGAATAAACCAGCGTTAGCATCGAAACAAGAAGAGTAAAGAATAGTGTCTTCCATACCTAGGAAATCACTTAAATCTCTTTCTAGTTGCTTGTGAATGTCTTGCGTACCACAGATAAAACGCACAGATGCCATACCAAAGCCGTTTTTATCAAGGCCAGCTTTCGCTGCTTCAATAAGATCAGGATGGTTAGCTAACCCTAGGTAGTTATTCGCACAAAAGTTAATTACGTCACCCTTGGCAACGGCGATATCAGTTTCTTGAGGAGACAACAAGAAACGCTCTTCCTTGTAGAGACCTTCGGCCTTAACTTGTTCTAGTTGCTCAGAAATGAATTGATTAAATGCTTTAGACATAATGTCCCCTCACGTTAATTTCCATACCGGCTCATAATGATTAAGCAGATGGTCAAATATTGATAAGGTAAGTTTAATCGGATTAAAAAACTAAATCAGCTCTTTGGGTCGGATAATTAAGCACTATTAGAATATTTCATGGTAAAGATATCATTACGATATTAATACTTTGTTTTTAAAATATAAAAAACATAAGATACGCAGTAGACATTAGCTAAACTAATCTCTATTTCATATCACTTACATTAGATTTCATCATCTTTGAGTATTTTTGTTCAATTTCTTGAATATTCGCTAAACCGGACGGTGTTAAATAGCCTTTAACCACATTAAATACTTTTAAGACACCTTGTGAGATTGTCGCTTGAGTAATTTCTCCAAGACTTTGGGTGTGTTGATAGCTGATCCAAAACGCCACCACTAATTTAAGGGTATGGGCTAAATCATCAATCATTTCATCATCTAGCGTAATAAAACCCTGACTTCTCACTTGTTTTAAGGTCTTGACCAAACGCTGATAAAGAGACTTTTGCGCCACTAGATAACGCTCGTGAAGCTGTGGGTCACGGGCGAGAATATCCGGCAGATTGGCGTAGAAAAATCTAAATTGCCACATCGAGTAGAATACGCGTTCAAGGTAGTACATCATCTCATCCATGCCCTGACTACTTTCGTCTTGCGGCGTGAACATTTGGTCGAGGTTTTTCTCATACAGCTTATAGATAGAACGAATAATGTCGTCTTTGTTGCGATAGTGATAATAGAGATTGCCGGGGCTAATACCGACATATTCGGCAATGTGATTGGTGGTTACATTGCGCTCTCCTTGCTCGTTGAATAACTCAATACTGCCTTGAATAATCTTATCTTTCGTTTTCATGCGTAGCTTTTCACTATCTTATGGTTTGATTTATAACGCCGTATTTTGATTTACGGTAAAACGGCGTAAAATGCCCGTTAGGCGTTTCGCCAATGTAACCTGTAATCGGAGTTTGTGCAAAGTAATGAATCGTTTTTTCTACAATGTTTTTATGTATTTAGCCACTCCCTTTTTCTTGCTTTACTTGTTGTATCGCGCGCTAAAAAGCGACGATTATCGCGGCCGAGTTGGCGAGCGATTTGGCTTTAGAAAACTCACCTTAACCAAGCCTGTTATTCTAGTGCACAGTGTCTCTGTTGGTGAAACCATTGCTGCAACACCGCTAATAAAACAACTAGTTAGTGGTTATCCCGAACATCATATTTTAGTAACCACTAGCACCCCTACAGGCAGCGAAGTGGTCAAGAAAAACTTTGGCGACAGCGTGGTTCATTGCTACCTGCCCATTGATCTACCCGGCAGCGTTAAGCGCTTTCTAAAGCAGGTTAAACCACAAGCTGTCATAGTGATGGAAACCGAATTGTGGCCGAATCTCATTCACCAACTATCAAGTGCTAGCACACCAATTTTATTGGCTAATGCGCGTATGTCTGAAAAGTCGATGAATGGCTACTTGGGTAAGGCTGCGCCATTAATGCATGAAATGCTTAACAAGCTTGATTGCGTAGCGGCGCAATACGCTAGCGATGGTGAGCGCTTTGTTAAGCTTGGACTGCCTGAGGAAAAACTCACTATCGGCGGTAGCATTAAGTTTGAGCTAAGCATTTCTGATGAGCTAAAAACGAAGCAACAAGCATTAAAACAGCAGTGGGCGCCAAATCGCCCAGTATGGGTTGCAGGCAGCACCCATCCCGGTGAAAATGAGCAGATATTTGAGACCCACAAGACCTTATTAAGAGATTTTCCCGACCTATTATTAGTCGTTATTCCCCGCCACAGCGAGCGCTTTGATGAAGTTACGCAACAAGCGTCTGATGTAGGCTTTGCCATAGTGCGCCGCAGTGAAGGGGTTGCGCCAAATAACGATACTCAAGTTGTGATTGGCGATACTATGGGAGAAATGTTGCTGTTATTAGGCATTAGCGATATTAGCTATATCGGTGGCAGCCTAATCGAGCGCGGCGGTCATAATCCGCTAGAGCCAGCAGCACTTGGCAAACCAGTCATTATGGGGCCATCTTGCTATAACTTTAGCGACATCTGCGACAAACTCGTTGCTAGTGGTGGTCTGCAACAAGTGGCCAATAGTGACGAATTAGCGATCTTTATTAGCCAGTTACTTAACGACGGTATTCAGTGCAGTGAAATGGGAGCTAAGGCACTACAAGTTGTTGTTGATAACCAAGGAACGCTTGCCCGCTTAATGAATTGGGTTAAGCAGAAGGTTTAACTAGAAGAGTTAAGCATCTAACTCTGCTTTGTAAGCACTCATTAACGTTTGCCAATTATCATCCGTAAAATAAAACTGCGGTAATTGGTTTAACTCTTTGTTAAATGAGCGCAGCAACCTATCGAGGTTATCCTGACACCATTGGCCGCGCTGTACTTTAATTTCGCCGCGGTCAAAATCAATCAGCCATGCTTTGTTGTCTTTATTGATCAGGATGTTATGGGCATTTAAATCGGCGTGATATACCTTGTGTTTATGGAATAACGCAATGGTTTTCCCTACCTCTTGCCACAACTCATCACTCATAGGCGCACTGGTTAACAAGGCCACTAAATCTTTGCCGCCATCGACCATTTTCATTAGTAAATCGGCGCGATAGCTCAAACCTGACTTCGTCACTTGCGCCGCCACCACGCGGCACGCTGATAACTGGCGTTTTTCCAATTCAACGAGCAATTCGTACTCGCGGTATGGACGAGTCTTCTCAAGGCCTTCAAACCAATATTTATCGGTCACTAGCTTGCCAATCAAACCGCCACGATAGTAATGGCGCAGTACCATTGGAGAGTCTTTTTCGCCGACAAACCAAGTCACGTTGCGGCCACGTGATTGTCCCAAGATTTTGTCTTGCGTTTGCCAGTAGCTCGGCTCAAACCATTCTTTGGTAACTGAAAGCTCAGGCGCGTGAATTAACCATTGATTAGCGTCTTGATGGATATGTGTTTGCAAGAAAGGTGACCTAGTGAATTTTTTGATAATTCTATCACTGCCTTATTGGTAATCAATGACAGATTTCATGCTAAACTGCTCGCTCATTTTATCTAAGGCGTTAATTCATGAAATTTCCAAGTGATTCTCCACAGTCGATTTGTATTTTACGATTATCGGCGATCGGCGATGTTTGTAACTGTGTCGCAGCTGTGCAAGCCATGCAGCGCAAATGGCCAGAGGCGAAGTTCACTTGGGTAGTTGGTAAGGTTGAGGCCATGTTGCTAAAAGACTTACCGGGCGTTGAATTTGTTGTTTTCGACAAAGGCGCAGGCACGCAAGGCTATAAAGATCTCAAAGCCAAAATGAAAGGTCGCAAATTCGATGTCTTACTGCAAATGCAAGTAGCACTGCGCGCCAGTCTTGCTAGCTTGTGTATTAAGGCAAAGTTTAAAGTTGGCTTTGATAAAGTTCGCGCCAAAGAAGGTCATTGGTTGTTCGTTAATCGTCGTATTGCCAGACAAAAAGAACCCCATGTTTTAGACGGCTTTATGGCATTTGCTGAAGTAGTTGGTGTTACTGACACCACGCCGACATGGAATATGCCATTACCGCGCGAAGATGACGAGTGGGCTAAAGCGCGCTTTAAAGCTGACAAACGCACCTTGGTAATTAGCCCTGCGGCGAGTAAAGCTGAGCGTAACTGGCACGCGGAAGGTTATGCGGCAATCGCTGATCATGCAGCTAAGAAAGGCTGGGATGTTATTTTATGTGGCGGCCCAACGGAGCTTGAGAAAAACCTTGGTGATGAGATTATGGCGCAGTGTAAATCAACACCGAAGAACATGATTGGCCAAACTAGCCTTAAGCAATTACTCGGTATGGTTAAGCATGCCGATATTGTATTAGCACCAGATACCGGCCCAGCGCATATGGCGGTAGCTATGGGTACACCTGTTATCGGTTTATATGCCCACAGTAATCCAGGTCGCACAGGCCCGTATTTATCGCGTGAATACGTGGTAAGTGTTTACGAACATCACATCGTTAGTCAGCAGCAACGACCACTAGAGATCGTAAAATGGGGAAAACGCGCCAAAGGCGAAAAGCTAATGAACGATATTACGATAAAGCGTGTACGTGATAAATTTGAAACGCTGATTTTAGATAAAGGCTTACATTAATTGCCTTTATCTAAGTCCAAATTAAAACTTCCAATAGCCCAGCTTTTTACGCATTTTTAAGTTGCGGAATAAATTCAGTGGCATGTTTTTAGGCGCTTGCTTACCATTATTTAGCAATTGTTGGGTGGCCTCATAAATGCGCTTTGCACTCTGGCCATCATCATAAGGGTGCAAGTCTAGCGCATAACCTTTTATATGTTGCGCTAACTCTTCAGGTGGTTGTAATGCTTGTTCGATAGAAGACTCTAGTTGGCTAGCATCACTAATATCTAACAAGTAATCTCCTGGTTGTGAATTATTGAGGGTTACCGCAGGTTTACCGAGCAATGCGAATTCGCCAATAATCGATGAAGTATCAGACACCATCACATCGCCTGCTTGTAGCACGTGAGACACATCGCAATCATCAACCACTTTGAGCTTGTCACTTTGGATACTACGATATTTTGCAATCCAGTCAGGATCCATTTTCGGATGAAACTTCACTAACCACTGCCAGTCTTTTTCACGGCTCAGGCGAGTAATTTCATCGAATAAAGCTGGTGCAGCAGTGAGTGATGGCGAGAAGGTTGGCGCGAATAAAATCGTCGGTACGTCGCGCTGTTCATCCCATTGATAGCTTGGGCTAGTAAATAAACCATCTAACTTAGGCCAGCCAGTCTCAATAATATCGAAATAGCCGTGCTGCGCCGCTAACTCGTTAAAACGGTTAGTCGTCGCAGGGCCGTGGGTACAATACAAGTCGAAACAACCACGAATGACGAAGTGCCCTTTCTTCTTCCATTCTAGGCCGTGGAATACTTGAACTTTAAGTCCAGGGATAAAGTTCGGGACAATATTACCCGGCACATAGGTCGCCAAAGGATTGAAATCTACTGCCTGTTGCGCCTCTGTGGTGTACATTTCGTCTTCGTTAAAATGAGCGACATTCACTTCATTGCCATAGACAAACCACAACACTTCACCGCCTTGCTGCCTAATGTGGCTTTGCAATGGACGTAAAATCTCAAACGAATAGTTTTGGGCAATAAAGAAAAGGTAATGTTGCTGCATAAGTCAAAGCCAATTAATTTGGTAAGTTTTTAACGATTTCAATAGTTTCTGTTGTTGATATTGATGGAGTACGCGGCAAATAAACCACGTCACACACATGCTTAAGATGATCAAATTTACCTTCCCAATCATCTCCCATCACCAACATATCAGCCTTGTGCTCAATTAAATATTGCTCTTTAAGCTCAAGTGACTCTTCAACAAAAACTTCGTCAACACAACGTAATGATTTTAGTATGTGAATGCGATCTTCTTGCGAATAAATCGGATTGCGACCTTTCTTACTCATGTTCAAAGCGTCAGAAGACACACCAACGATTAAGTAGTCCCCTTTTGCACGAGCTCGCTCTAGGATATTAACGTGACCCACATGAAAGACATCGAAGGTGCCAAAAGTAATAATACGCATTATTTAATTTCCAAAATTACCACAGTTTAGAGAAACCTAAACTTGAGAAAGACTCGCCATTAACATCTTTACCCGCATAGACATGCAGACCTAAAAAGTGTGATTTGTACTGCCAGTTGTAATCCACTTGCAGGTAGTGACCACGTTCGTAGTTGTGGCTAGCTGTAGACTCCGAATATTTATTTTGTACCGTGTGATATTTGACGCTTAGATGGCTACTTTCAGTCAGGTCATTGGTGTAACCAACACTTAATATTTCGGCGCCAATCATATCCCGAACGCCTTTTTCATCCCCCCACCAATGGCCCATTTTGTGGCCTTTGTTACTGTACCCTGCGAGATAAAGGTGATGCGTATACCAAGCGTCTTCAATTAATTGAGCGGTAAGGTTTAATGACTCTGTTTCAGACAAATACGGAATAAATAAACCTAGACTATAGGCCTTATTACCCAATTTATAATTTGAATAATCGTTAGTATCTTCACCAGCAACTTCTAAGATAATACTAAATGGATTGTCGCCCCAACTTAAATCGAATCGATTGGCGATTGACGCTTGTTGGTTGCCAAATTCATTATCACAGTTTTGTAGATCTGATTGTCCGCCACAGTTATCAGAACTCACAGGATCGATAATCGCGTCCCACACCTCGGATAATCCAACACTTCCGCGATCGCCACCGCCAAATTGCATAGTACGATTACCGGAAATTGTCCACCAGTCAGTAGGTTGCATACTCAAGTGCATGGTCAAGAAACCAGGCTTACCTGACGACAGCTTATCTTGAAACACAATGCCATCAACTTTTTCTAAACGACCAAAACCTAGTTCATACATAATGTTGTAATCAGTCATAGGCTTCACATTTGATAACGTCGCACCAAGCATTGGCAATGCCTGCGTCGAAATCATTTGCGAGCTATCTTGCAACGGCGATAACCAGTGTTCGCGATAGCCTAAATCGGCCTGCATGTACTCATTACCAACCGACAAGAAATTGCCAAAGTTGTAACTATAATTAGAACCACTAAAGCCACCGCCTACATTAGCAATCACATATTTATTAAATTGCGCAAAGCCAGTGGCTTCAACGTAGTATTCTTGCTCAGTTGAACGGCCACGAGAATTTGGTAGCGTTTTGTAATTTGAATCTGAAATTCGCAATTCAGATTTAAAATGCGTCAGCGCATAAGGCTTTTTAAAGCGCTTAATATAGCGATTAATACGACCATGTAATTTAGGATGAGATGTTTTTACTTCATCAAGATATTTAACAACGGTTGCGATGTGATAAGGCTTTTTTAACGCCGGATAACCAGTAATAGTTACTAAGCGCTCAATTTCCAATTCAAATACAGGATTGAGCTTAAGCGGTAGATACGGAGAAACCCCAGCTTGGGCGTTTTGCGCCAGTGACAACAAAGCTGTACCAACAGTAAGTCCTAATAATTGTTTTTTCATCAATAATCCATTGAGGTTAATCGCATTCTTGGATGCGCATGTTAGCAAAAATTATACGTAGACACTACGCCAAATCCCTTTGGCTACATAATCACGTAAAAAGTTGCTAGTATGAGCAAAAATTTTTAAAGCAAAGGTATTTTTGTGCATAGCAAAGCCATTTATCCGGGAACATTTGATCCCATCACTAACGGTCATTTAGATTTGATTGAACGCGCCGCAAAAATGTTTCAGCACGTAGTGGTTGGTGTTGCCAATAGCCCAAGTAAAAAACCGCTATTTAACCTCGATGAGCGTGTTGAGTTAGCATCTAAAGTAACAGCGCATTTGGACAATGTGTCTGTGGTTGGCTTTTCTGGACTATTAGTGGACTTTGCCAAAGATCATCAGGCAACAATTTTGATTCGCGGCTTACGAGCAGTGTCTGATTTCGAGTATGAATTCCAGTTAGCAAACATGAACCGTCGCCTCTACCCAGAATTAGAAAGTGTGTTTTTAACACCTGCGGAAGAAAACTCATTCATTTCTTCAACGCTGGTTAAAGAAGTCTCTATTCACGGCGGCAAAGTCGAGCAATTTGTACCGCCGCTAGTGGCACAAGAGTTAGAAAACAAGCTTGCCTAGCAATGAAAGTGCATACTTTAAATCATAAGTATGCGTTCAATTTATTCAGGCTGACATTGAGAACAAAACACACTCGCTCGTTGGCCAATTTTCACTCCCTGTAATTCACTCTTACAACGCAAACACGGTTCTCCTTCGCGCCCATAAACAAATAACGATTGGGCGAAATAACCCGGCTTGCCATCTGTCTGACTAAAATCTTTTAATGTGGTTCCGCCTTGCTTAATCGCAGCCGCCAAAACGTCCTTTATGGTACTAACTAATTGTGGAATCTTTTCTGTTGGTACCTTATTGGCGGGTGTTAAAGGATGTATCCCCGTCAAGAAAAGCGCTTCATTGGCATAAATATTACCGACGCCAACCACAACGGGATTATCCATAATAACCAGTTTAATCGCCGCCTTTCGCTTAGCGCATTTTTCAGCAAGATGCTCAGCATTAAAAGCATCGGTTAATGGCTCAGGTCCTAACTTTTCAAATACTTGATGCTCACCAGATTCATCAGCGTAAAGCACAGCACCAAAGCGGCGCGGATCATTAAGCCTTAACACTTTGTCACCGACAGTAACATCAACGTGATCGTGTTTTTTGAGGGGTGTAGACTTATCGATGACTCGCAAACTACCCGACATCCCCAAGTGAATGATGATGTGACCAATGGCAGTTTCAATGATGAGATATTTAGCACGACGCGAAATTGCAGTAATTTTTTGGCCAATTAGCTTTGCTAAATCAGCTTTTGGAATGTCCCAACGTAATTTCGGGGTGCGAATAACAATATCACTAATAGTTTTACCATCTAGGTGCTGGCTAACACCAAGGCGACTGACTTCAACTTCTGGTAACTCTGGCATTTTCTATTACCCTTTATCGATTTGGGCTAATTGCGCGGGCATTAAGCGCCACGTTTTCTGAGCAATAATATCGGTAATCAAGCCTTCTTGCGGCTGAATCCATAGTTTGGTTGGATGTTCTTGACCAGCTAACCACAGGGTCACGCGATAGCCTTCTTCTTCGCTAGTTGCCAAACTTACTTCGCCTGTCAACTCACCCCACGCTTGAATTAATGGTGCAGCTTCATCGGTTGGTAATTTATCACCAGGGTTAACTCGCCAACTGGTTCCCAAACGCTCTATCGCATAATTGGGATATTGCAAGGTTAAAATCATGCTTTGCTCAGGAAGAATGGGTACTACCTGCCCTTCGGCGTTGTCCACCAGCTTATCGTTCATTAAATTAAACATAATAATCATCCCCATACAGGCGAAGATAAGTACGTTGTTCCAACCTTTTTTCGACAAGCCCACAACGAGTCCTCAGCAATTAAATCGCTGATAGTCTACTGGGAAAAAGAATTAGGGAAAAGGAGAATCACCAATCTGACGTTTAATTGGGATTGAAAATTTTGTTCTTTGCTGTCTCTTCAACAAAGGCATTCGCTGTCATCGCATCGCTCTTTGCCATCCATAATAGGCCTCAACTGATACGCACGCTTCAGCAACCCTGCTCCTAGCCATCCATGGCTTCGCAGGATTGCCTACAGGGATGTAGGTACTTAGGCTTTGCAGGAGCAAAAAGCCTGACCGTTCATCAAGAACGTCACCGCTCCTTACCGTCCATGGTATCGCGGTATACCATTCATCCTGAATATAAAAAACCCAGCCGGGGCTGGGTTTTTCATTATCACGTTTGAAGAAAAATCAATTATTTGATTTTAGCTTCTTTGTACATTACGTGCTTACGAACGATTGGATCGTACTTTTTAAGCTCTAATTTCTCAGGCATAGTACGTTTGTTCTTGTCAGTTGTGTAAAAGTGGCTGCTTGCACTTGATACTAATTTAATTTTATCGCGCATTTTCTAACTCCTTAAACCTTTTCACCACGAGCACGCATTTCAGCTAAGACAGCGTCAATACCTTTCTTATCGATAATACGCATACCTTTAGTAGTTAAGCGTAATTTAACGAAACGGTTTTCACTCTCAACCCAAAAACGGTGAGTGTGAAGGTTTGGTAAGAAACGACGACGCGTGTGGTTTTTAGCGTGCGATACGTTGTTACCTGTTGCTGGTTTTTTACCAGTTACTTGGCAAACTCTAGACATGACTGTCCTCCAAAATATTTCTACTAGCTCGAGCTGTAAACTTGCCTCATTTGGCCTATGCTCGATGCTCAAATGAGGGCCGCATGCTGTGAATAACAACATACGCCTGATATAAGTTGTTTTAAAAAAAGAGACTACTTTTAAGCCTATGATGGGCAATAAAGGAGCTACGCTCTCAAAAACGCGGGCATTCTATCAGAAAAAAAACAATTAAAGTAGACCGTGATCGGCAAAAGAATAAGGATCATCTCGCCCAATAATGAAATGATCTAAAACCGTGACGTCGATCAGTGCCAGTGCGTCGACGATTCGCTGGGTAATTCTACGATCCGCTTCGCTAGGCGTTGCGATCCCCGATGGATGATTGTGACTGAGTATCACACTGGCGGCATTATATTTAATCACCTCGCGCACTATCTCTCGCGGATAAACACTTGCCGCATTAATAGTACCGCGAAAAACTTCATCACAACTAATCAACTGATTTTGATTATCGAGATACAACACATAAAAACACTCATATTGCAGCTCGCGCATCAAATGCGATAAATATTGAGCAACTGCATTTGAGCTAGTCATCGAAACTTTGGATTCTAATTGATGACGATAAAAACGCTTACTCATTTCCAACACAGCATTAAGCTGGGCGTATTTGGCGGGACCTAATCCTAAATGTTCACAAAACTGCTGCTGGTTTGCGCCAAGTAATTCATTTAAACCACCAAAGCTCACCAATAAGCGATTAGCCAATTCCACCGCCGAACATCCTTTGACACCAGTGCGTAAAAATATGGCTAATAGTTCACTGTCCGACAATGATTGCGCCCCATATTGTAGCAGCTTCTCACGTGGCCGCATTTGCTCCGGCCATTCCTTAATTGAACTATGACTGTCACTCATCCCCAACCTCCTGTTAGAAACACACGATGAAGAAATAGACATTAATTATGGGTCAAGTAAGCGAATTTCGCCGACTTTATGCTATCTTATGCCCCCAATTGAATATCAATGAATAAAGGCTTAGTTCATGACACTCGCAAACAAAAAAGTCGTCTTAGGGATCACAGGTGGAATCGCCGCTTATAAATGCCCTGAAATAGTTCGCCGATTAAAAGACTTACAATGTGACGTGCGTGTCGTGATGACTGCAGGTGCCAAAGAATTTATTACACCACTTACCCTACAAGCAGTGAGTGGCAATCCGGTAAGCGATAGCTTATTAGATCCTGCTGCCGAAGCGTCAATGGGCCACATCGAGCTAGCTAAATGGGCAGATTTAGTCGTTATAGCACCCGCATCTGCCGATGTAATTGCCAAAATTAACGCAGGTATGGCTAACGATTTACTGACCACCATTTGTTTAGCCACTAGCGCGCCAATCGCTATCGCCCCAGCGATGAACCAGCAAATGTACGCCGCTAAAGCCACCCAGCGCAACCTTGCCTGCCTTGAGCAAATGGGCATGTACATTTGGGGCCCTGCCAGCGGCGAGCAAGCCTGTGGCGATGTGGGTAAAGGCCGCTTATTAGAGCCGATGGAAATCGTTGAGCGCGTAACAAACCATTTTGCCGCGCCGTCATTAGATCTCAATATTTTAATTACCGCGGGACCAACCCGTGAAGCTATTGATCCCGTGCGCTATATCAGCAATCACAGCTCAGGAAAAATGGGCTTTGCCATTGCACAAGCAGCCAAACAACTTGGCGCTAATGTCACACTGATTGCTGGACCAGTGTCATTAACAACACCAAATGGTGTTAATCGCCTCGATGTAGTTAGCGCTAGCGATATGCACAAGCAAGCCATCATTCATGCACCAACGCACGATATTTTTATCGCCTGTGCTGCGGTTGCCGATTATCGCCCAGCTGCTATTAGCGATCAAAAAATCAAGAAAAACGACGATGACATGGTCGTTAGCATGATTAAGAACCCAGACATTCTGGCTGATGTTTCAGCGCTTGAAGAGCAACGCCCATTCTGCGTTGGTTTTGCCGCCGAAACTCAAGATGTTGAAACCTACGCCCGCGGAAAATTACAACGCAAAAAGCTTGATATGATTGCCGCCAACAACGTCAGCATTGCAGGCCAAGGTTTCAATAGTGATAGCAACGCACTCACATTATATTGGCCACAAGGTAAACTTGATTTACCACTGGCCGATAAACAAGAATTAGCAAAACAACTAGTAGTTGAAATTATTAAGCATTACAATCAGGCTCAATAAATTTTACATCCCCAACACTTTATAGCAGTAGGATTAGTTGCCTCATGGCCGTTACCAAAAAATCGAACCGTCGCGAACAAATACTCCAATCATTAGCTCACATGCTAGAAACTCCGGGAAACCGCATTACCACAGCAAAACTAGCTGCTGAGGTTGGCGTTTCTGAAGCTGCGCTATATCGCCACTTTCCATCAAAAGCGCGTATGTTTGAGGGATTAATCGAGTTTATTGAACAATCAGTACTATCACGCGTTAACATCATTACCAGTGAAGAAAAAAACACCTTACTTCGCTGTCATCACATCATCCAATTAGTGTTGTTGTTTGCCGAGAAAAATCCAGGTATCACGCGAATTCTTACTGGTGATGCACTACTTGGTGAACACGATAGGCTGCGCGAGCGCATCAGCCTGCTATTTGAAAAGCTAGAAACGCACCTCAAGCAAATTCTACGCGAACGCAAGCTACGCGAAGGAAAGAGCTTTGATATCGATGAAGCACAGCTCGCCAACATGTTACTTGCTTATGCCGAAGGCCGTATCAATCAGTTTGTCCGCAGCGGTTTTAAAACCAAGCCAACAGACGGTTTCGAACAGCAATGGCAACAATTTGCTAAGTTGTTGGGCTAAATAAATGATAGCTGCGTTATTGATTTTTCATATAGCGCTGCTATACATCAAAATAAATGCCTTGCTCTAATTCATTTATCCCCAAACTTATTTCAAACGATATAAAAACTAAGGGCCGCATATAGCGGCCCTTTAGTTTATCAGCGATAATTAACGACTAAATGCCGTACTTCTCGCGATAAGCGGTAACACTTGCTAGCGTATCACCCATCTCACCTTTTTCGGTTAAGTAACCGATTAAGTCGCCTAGCGTCACGATTGAAATCATCTTAGCACCGTAATCGCGTTCGATTTCTTGGATAGCCGATAATTCGCCTTTGCCTTTTTCTTGGCGGTCTAGGGCGATTAATACGCCAGCAAGTTCAGCGCCAGCGTCATTGATGATGTCCATTGATTCGCGGATCGCCGTACCTGCAGTGATTACATCGTCTACCAACATCACTTTACCTTTTAGCTCACTACCAACTAAGCTGCCGCCTTCACCGTGAGCTTTTTTCTCTTTACGGTTAAAGCAGTAAGGCATATCGATATCGTGTTGCTCGCATAATTGCAGTGCAGTTGCCGATGCAATTGGAATACCTTTGTATGCTGGACCAAATAGTAAATCGTAATCAACACCGCTATCCATAAGAGCTGCCGCGTAGAAACGACCTAAACGCGCTAAATCTTTACCGGTATTAAACAAACCAGCGTTAAAGAAATACGGGCTTACACGGCCAGATTTTAAGGTGAATTCACCAAATTTAAGTACACCGCGCTCAAGTGCAAATTCAATAAAATCAATTTGATACTGTTTCATGTCGTTACCCTATTTCAAAATTTCAGTTTGTTTCGCAAATAAATCTTTAATGCCATTCTCAGCTAATGACAGCATTGATAATAGTTCTTGGTGGCTAAATGGTTCGCCTTCAGCGGTGCCTTGCACTTCAATCATCTTGCCGTTGTCCGCCATCACTACATTCATATCGGTTTCGGCTTCGCTATCTTCTGGATAATCCAAATCACACACCGCCTCGCCCTGATAAATGCCAACTGAAATAGCGGCAATCATGTATTTTAGCGGGTCAGTTTTAATCATTTTGTTTTCTTGCATGTGACGCAGGGCATCCACTAACGCAACACAAGCACCAGTGATAGACGCTGTGCGAGTACCGCCATCGGCTTGAATCACATCACAATCGATAGTGATGGTGTATTCGCCCAGTAGCTCTAAATCAACCGCAGCACGTAATGAGCGAGCGATTAAACGTTGAATTTCTAAGGTGCGGCCACCTTGTTTACCAGCATTGGCTTCACGGCGCATGCGTGAATGAGTAGAGCGAGGTAACATGCCGTATTCAGCGGTAATCCAGCCTTGGCCTTTACCTTTTAAGAAGCGTGGCACACCTTCTTCGACAGTCGCATTACACAACACTTTAGTACCGCCAAACTCAACTAAAACAGAACCTTCTGCATGAGCGGTATAGTCACGAGTAAAACTTACTTCGCGGGTTTGATCATAGGTGCGACCACTTGGACGCACGACTGTTGTAGCTGTCATAGACTCACTCTCTGAAGGTTGGCATAAATTGCAGGGTATTATAGAGATCTGGCCTAACAATAACCACCTAGATAGCACGTAGAACACACAAAAACAAAAAAAGCCGGAGCGAACTCCGGCTTATAGACTTATCGAGTAGTGACTTATTCTTGGGTAAAAGTGGAGCCCCAGATTTCGCCGTCACTGCCCGTCAATCTCACCATGTCGCTATTGGTGTAGTTCGATTGCTCAGCATAGACTTTGAATTGCATCGTCGAGCCAGTTGCTCCCCGCGTTCCCGCAAGTGCGGTTATTGCAAAAGTATCTCTAAACTCAATACCTTCTTGTGCATTACTGCCAGTAACCACTAAGTATTGCACCTGATTAACCGTCTCGAAATACCATGTGAAGCTTTGGTTTTCACCATCTTCATCGATAAATGTTCCAGTACCCGGGTTAGCTGAAGTAGCCGCTCCGTCGTCATTGAACACATTTTTCTCAGTGCCATCGATAAACGTTTTACCAGCGAAATCGGCGCGAGTTACCGCTTGAACGCCGCCACAGGCTTCAACAACCGTCTCGAAATCTGCGAACGAGTTATAAGAAGCAGGCATATCGGTGGCATCATTCCATGGTGATTCAAAGCCACAGTTTAATTCTCCACTATTGCCATCTGGAGGCGTACTATCACCGCCGCCGCTATACTCAACCAATTGGCGATAATCCGTCGAATGGAGCTGACCTGTTTGCTTATCTTGAGCATAAATGCGCACTACAAACTCGTAATTTTGATTAAAATCGAAATCTGAGTTTTCAAATAACTGCGCATTCAGATTTGCAGAATCTACCACTAGTGTCGTGTCGGTACCGCTGGTGTATTCCCACATTTGCGCGTAGTTACCATTGGTTCCCGTTAACTCTACTAGCACCTGATAGTTGATAGTGCCATCCGCCAAGGTCCATTCAAGCGTTAAGTCATCATCATCTGCGCGAGAGCCAATGGCAGCAATAGCTGTAGCAGTTGCTGCGGTAGCTTTAGGATATAGCCCTGTTGTCGCTGGCGCGAATGGAATACTCGAATAATAAGTAACAACACTTTCACCTGTCACAGCAGGTTGCTGAGCGTTAGTTAAATCCAAATTAGCAGTATAAAGTTGATATTTAACTTTGTCGCCAGCTGCTAGTTTTGACGCGTCAATTTCCCCTTCGCCACTGCCAAAGCCAGCCCAATCAAAGTTATATTGACCAGATACAGGATTATAAACATTGAGGTTCGATGCTTCATACTCTGGTAGACCTAAATAAATAGTCTCTTTAACGGTCTCGCCGTCATCACCATCGATAATAGTCACTAATGCAGACTGGAATTGTTTGCCGTCAGTGCCGTTATTATTCGGATTATCATCTGCCACTGAAACGTTAATACCACAACCACCTGGATTGTCATCACTGCCGTTGTAGTCATTACAGTGGAAATGTAAATCGTCGATATCCGCTATTCGCTGGTTACCTTTAATTTGCCAACCTTTGGTATCGTCTTTTGACACAATCCACATTTCAGTTGATGGATCGACAACGCCCTGAATTGTGGTATTGAAAAATGCCTTAGCCGTTTTGTTTTCTAAATCGATATCCTCTACCGATACACTATCAAACGAAAAGCCAATCAAGTCAGGATCTGTGGTTAAATCGGTGAGTAGCTCTCCTACGCTTTCATCATCATCAACAAAATCATCAGCAAAGAAGCCTTCAATAGCCGCAGGCTTTGGCAGCCCAGCAGCAAACTCTTTCGCTAACGCATCAAACAAGTTAGCAACGGCGACCGTATCGGATATCGCGCCGGTGAGCTTATCTTTGTCGGCAACCACTTTGCTGTCATTGTCATCGCTATCTGACACATCATCAGTAATGCTCGTGCCATCGATAATATTGGTAATAGTCATAATATTATCTGCGGTGTTTTCGATGCGAATTACGTCAAGCGCCGCATCAAGCCCTGAATGGTCAGCGCTAAAGCTGGTATTGAGCAAATCAATAGCACTATCAACCCCAAGAGCATCAAAGACGTCTTGAAGCTTATTTTGCAGCGCGGTCTCCTGCGCTTTGATATCGTCATCGCTTAATGACTCATCTGCTGTTGAATCAAAGAAGTTAGATGCGATTTGTTGCGCAGCATTAGCAACAATTAGGTCGGTAAACGGCGTGACATTCACCACGCCATCTGCAGTTAATTCATTAGTGTATGAATGCAATTGCACTCTACGGCCCCCAACAGTGCCTTCTGCACGGATACGAAATGGAGCCTGCATTCCAGTGACATCAACTTCATAATCACCATTGGCTTCAATGAGTTTACTGCGCACAGCGCCAGTGGCGTCTTTTACAGTCACCGTGCCGACAATAGGGGCACCAGCAGCAGCGGTACCTTTTAATTTAGCTTCAACAACATGAACTGTACGCGTCAATCGACTTTCATTCTCAGAAGCATCTTTTGCAATGTAAGTGATAGTGTAACTACCAATAGTCGCTGTATCGACACTACCTTCTGTGGTTATAGTAATGTCGCCATCGACTGCGTCAGTAGCACTGGCTGATAATTCTTCATAGGTTTGACCTTTGACAACATTCACTTCACTGGCGCCATTTAGAGTCAATACAGGCTCCGTAGTATCAACCACGTCAACCTGTCGAGTTGCCGTCGTTTCATTACCAGCAGCATCAACTGCTTTATAGGTAATGGTGTACTGACCAAGGGTCATATTATCAACAGTACCTGAAGTTGTGACTGTAACTGTGCCATCAGTATCGTCAGTGGCACTGGCACCTTGCTCGGTATAGGTTTCACCGTGTTCTAAAGTTACTGAGGTACCATTGATGGTAATCATCGGCGGTGTCGTATCGACTTTAGGTTGTTCTTTTTTATCGTCGTCACTACTACTGCCACCACAACCAGCTAACAGTCCGGTGATTGTTATTGCTAAAAGCGTTTTTTGATATCCGCTAAGTTTTTTATTGTCGTTATTTAAACTAACCATGTTTAGATCCTTAATATCACTAAGTGATATTTGCTTACACCAATTGAGAGCGATGGATTTCTTCGTTTTTTCACAAAGCGAAAAAATCAGCAGAATCATTATCCATAACTTGACGGGGCTTGAGTTTGAAAGGTTTTGAAATCTTTTGAATCGACAGCTAAATCGTCGATTTACTGATAATTTAGCGGATTATTCTTGTTGCGCTACGGCAATATAGTTCTCGATATATTTATATAATGACTGAGAGTCAACAGCGACGGCTTGGCCACCTAAATCGGTAATCTCTTTTTCGAGTTCAGGCGTCGAATGCCAAGTATATAAAACAAAAGGTGTGTCATTTTCAGCGGCGCGCATCTGCTCTAACAGGTGGATCCCTGCTAGCTTATCTTCTTGTCGCCCCATATCTGAGATAACTGCTTGATATTGATATAACGACAATAACCTGAGCGCTTTTTCGGTAGACTCTATGGGATAAACCGCAATTTTATTGGCCTCGAAATAAGCGCGCTCTTTTTCGTTATTAGATGGATTGTCGTCAACCCACAGAATGCGACCAATGGCACCAGCTGGCTCTTGCGTAACCAAATTTGTTTTATTGAACTGAGAAACAGCGATCATCACTATCGCCAACAACACTGAAAATAAAATGAGTGGCTTTTTATTGATATTGAGCTTCGTCGAATCAGGCTTAGCTGACGTTTGCTCTTGTGATTTCTGCTGTTCAGACTCTCCTTCAAGCGCCTTGGCCAGTTCTACCGCTAACCGATAGCCCTTACCGTGGACCGTTTGCAATAAAGGGCCATCGTAACCAGCACTTTTGAACACTTTACGTATATCTGAAATCAGCTTTGACAGAGACCACTCGCTCACCACCGTATCAGGCCAAATACATTCCAGTAGCTGTTGCTTAGTACAGGTTTCAGGGTAAGCAGTAATCAAGGCGTCAAAAAGGACAAAAGCACGCTCATCAATTTCGACAGCTTCGCCGCCAATTACCAATTGACGATTAGTGGTATCGAGACTAAATGTTTGAAAATCGTAAAACAAAACTACCCCAATCTACATAGCGTTACTTGCCTGAATATCAAAGAAATATTACCCCTGATAAATTGGTTAGTCTATAGACAAATGATTATGTAATATCAGCTTTATAGTCCTGAGATATAGCTATTCATTCTGACTATTCTCCTCATCCTCCATGTAGTCGTGAATTATCGTCGAATAGACATAAAAAAAGCTGCCGAAGCAGCTTTTTCAAATGGATAATCAAATTACTTAACTTGAGTGTTTAAAATCCAGTGGCTTAGAAGACGAACGCCGTGACCAGTACCGCCAGCTTGTGTTACACCTTTGTCAGATGCAGTTAGTGCATTACCAGCGATGTCTAAGTGTGCCCAACGCGTGTCGCCAGTGAACTCTTTTAGGAACATAGCAGCAGTTGTTGCACCAGGACCGCCTTTACCGATGTTGCGCAAATCAGCAACAGGGCTCTTTAGCATGTCGCCGTATGCAAGCGGTAGACGCCATAATTTCTCACCAACGATATCGCCAGACGCTGTTAATTGAGTCACTAGCTCTTCGTCGTTACTAAATAAACCAATGTAACGGTTACCAACGGCGCGGATTTTAGAACCAGTTAAGGTTGCAACATCAACCATTACTTTAGGTTCAAAGTTTTTACGTGCATACCATAAACTGTCAGATAGAACTAAACGACCTTCTGCGTCAGTGTTTAAGATCTCAACGCTCTTACCTTCAGCAGTCATTACGATGTCACCTGGTGCAACAGAGTTTTCAGAAACCATGTTGGCCGCCATACCCATTACTGCAACCACGTTAACTGGTGCTTTTTGTAATGCCATCGCTTTAACTGTACCAAGTACTGCTGCAGCACCAGCCATGTCAGATTTCATGTTAGCAATTGAGCTACCAGTTTTAACGTTGTAACCGCCTGAATCGAAAGTGATACCTTTACCAACTAAAGCGATAGGTGCATCGTCGCTACCTTTCCAGTGTGCAACAACGAGGCGTGAACCTTCAGACGAACCCTTACCTACTGCATAAAGTGCGCCCATGCCCATCTTTTTGATTTGCTTAGGTTTTAAAATCTTAACTTTTACGCCTAGTTTTTTAAGTTCTTTTGCCGCTTTAGCAAAATCTACTGGCGTCATTTCCGTTGGAACTTCGGTCGTTAAGTCACGAGCTAAGAATACACCTTGCTCGATAGCTTCTAACGACTCGTAACGCGACTCTGCTTTTGCAGGCTGAGAAACAACAACGTGGTAGTTTTTCTCTGCAGGACGTTTCTTGGATAAGTATTTGTCGTACTTGTAAGCACGTAAGTTGATGCCGTGTGCTAGTTCAGCAGCGAAGTTAGCATTGCTTACGCTATCAGAAATACCTTGCGTAAATACTTGAACATTCTCAACTTTGCTAGATTTTAAT
Organism: Psychrobium sp. MM17-31; assembly: GCF_022347785.1. Lineage (NCBI taxonomy): Bacteria > Pseudomonadati > Pseudomonadota > Gammaproteobacteria > Alteromonadales > Shewanellaceae > Psychrobium > Psychrobium sp. MM17-31. Next base: position 66,794 of record NZ_JAKRGA010000006.1, on the reverse strand, counting down.
TTAGCGCTGATGTCCGCACCTACAAGGTTAACGTCACCTGCGTTTAATTTGGCGTCGTCACCTAAACCAACAACAATCAGACGCTTAGCGTCCATACCTACTGGCGCTAAAATCTCAACCATTTGCTTTGATTTACCAGAAAAATCTGCCGCTTTTAATGCGTTAGAAATTTGCGATTGAGATTGCTTGTCCAAACGGCTTAAATCAGGTGACGCTTGATCGCCAGCTTGAAATACAACAACAGCACCAGCTTTAGTTGAGCTTGATGAAAACTCGAACTTTTCAGCAAACGCAGAATTACTTAGACCCAAGGCAGCAACAGTTGCAGCTAGAGTCAGATTTTTCTTAGTAAACATAAGATTCTCTCACAAGATTAATAAACGGCGCGCATACTGACATATTATGTCTATGTATACAATCGCCTATAGGTACAATTTATTGCTCTTCACTTGTAACAAAATGTGAAGCGGCGGCAGAAAAAACAACGTCGGTAGAACTATTTAGTGCTGTCTCAGCTGAATCTTGGATCACACCGATAATAAAGCCAATCGCAACCACTTGCATCGCGATGTCATCAGTAATACCAAACAAGCTACAAGCTAATGGAATTAACAATAGTGAACCACCAGCTACGCCAGATGAGCCACAAGCAGCAACTGATGCAACCAAACTCAATAAAATAGCAGTGGTGAAATCGACATCAATTCCCAAGGTATTCGCCGTTGCTAGGGTTAGTACGGTAATGGTAATGGCAGCACCCGCCATATTTACCGTTGCGCCTAGTGGAATAGATACCGAATAGGTGTCTTCATGCAAGTTAAGCTTCTTACACAACGCCATATTAACAGGGATATTTGCCGCAGAGCTGCGAGTAAAGAATGCTGTAATGCCAGACTCACGCAAGCAAGTAAGCACTAACGGATACGGATTTTTCTTAGTGACAGTAAACACAATCAGAGGATTGATAATTAATGCAATCATCAGCATCGAGCTCACTAGCACTGCGACTAAGCGGCTGTATTCTGATAGCGTGTCAAAACCTGTTGTCGCCACAGTATTGGCGACTAAGCCCATAACACCTAGCGGTGCAAATTTAATCACTAAACGCACAATCGATGACACGGCATTCGACATATCTTGCACAGTACTTTTAGTCGACTCATTGGCATGCTTTAAGGCGATACCTAAACCAATACCCCAAGCCAAGATACCAACGAAGTTACCCGTCATAATGGCATTGATTGGGTTATCAACAATTTTAAATGCCAGTGTTTTCAAAACCTCGCTTAACCCCTGTGGCGGGTTTGCATTAGCGCCAGCGAGATCTAAGGTCAGCATGGTTGGAAATGCGAAACTCATTAACACTGCCACCATCGCCGCACTGAGGGTGCCTAAAAAATACAAACCAACGATAGGCTTAATGTTGGCATCGCTATCTTGCTTTTGATTGGCAATCGACGCCGCCACCAATACAAATACCAAAATAGGAGCAACAGCCTTTAAACCTTTAATGAAGAGATCACCAAACAAAGACAGTGACTTGGCCATTTCTGGCGCTGATAAAGCAATTGCGACACCGAGAATAATCCCGACAATGATTTGGCTAACAAGGCCAAGTGATTTGATTTTTTCGATCATAAGACGACTCTTATTATTATTGATGAACGACTCATCGAGTCGTCTAAAGAGCGTTTTGTATCATCGTCCTCAACTAAAGTCCAACGACAGTCGATATAAAAGGTTATATCGACTGTCAATCAAAGCTGACTAACATTGTGATGCTAATGTATTTCCATCACATTGTTCGCGACCGCGCGGTCGATGCGATAGCGATTTGGATCTATCTGCACGTATTGCGGTTTTTCCGTCGAATACACAGTTACCTTACTGCGATCACTGTTAAAGTGCAGCTCGGTTAAGGTCAGCATATTGCTATTATCAACCTCTGGAAAACCACTATACAAACCAATTTCAATAACGTCATCGATAAGCTCAGCCACTTCTTGATTGGTCTTGTGATCTAACACCAACTTCAAAGTGCTAACATCGATTTGGGTGGCATAAAGCCCTTCAGAGTTAACCGCTGTTTCCGCGCTATGAATTTCAAAGTCATGAAACACTACGCGCTTAAACATGTCATCGATAATTAGCTTTTGCTTATCATTAGCCACACCATAGAAAGCATCGAGCAAATCGAGTGAAGTCGGCTTTTTTGGATAACCATGAGAGGCCAACAACCCTTTCAGCGCGAGATTAATTTTCTCCTCACCCAACAATCCCAACATCGCATGCATCACTTGCTTACCCTTAGAGTAGTAGATGAAAGGTTCAAACCCAGCGGCGTATAACGGATTTTCGATACGTGGATTGTACGAGCGCATATTTAAGTAGCGATCAATCGACAGATGCACTTCTTCATTAGCCGCATACTCACCATACAGCTGGCGTGCCATCACTAATTCAGTGTATTTACACAAGGTTTCTGTGAGCACCGCATAACCGCCAATATAATTCGGCTCAATATAGTTCCCCCAATATTGATGGGCAAACTCGTGAGAGACACCGCGCAACAACGGATTTACCTCAGCCCCTTCGTTATTGAGATTAAAGAAACGGTTTTCGACGCCTAAGTACACGCCGGGTTGCGCACTACCAAAAGATTGATTACTCGAAAAATATGGTAACTCAGCCACCGTAAAATAATCATTTTCATAAGGCTTAAAGTTTTTCGCAAAATAATCCATGGTATGGGTTAGCGCATGATTCACCAAGGCATTGTCTTTATTGTGCTTAGGATGATGATATATCGTGATATCCACACCCTTGTGGTGTTTTTTGTGCTCAGTAAACTCGGCCGATACGTAAGCAAACTGCGTGTTGATCTTGCCGTTAGACTTATAGTGGAAATAGTTTCTATCGCCCTCTTGCCAGCTATTTACTAACTTACCTACCGCAACCACAGATTGATCGGCACTGGTCGAGACGGTGGTTTCAAAATTAACCCAATCGTCTGCAACTTTTTGATCGCTACGAGTTGGCGCAGGGTATAACATTGACGCTAGATTGCGCTTTTCGCGCTCGCGTTCACTGTTAATGGCCAAACGAGAATCATAACCAAACTGAGGCATCACATCTTCCAGCTCGATGTAAGAGCCTCTTTCAGTCACATAATGCTCGCCATCTAATTCAACAAAAGGACTATGAGTAATGTCATAGGTGAAACTCAGCCCGCCAACTGCATTTGGCAACAACGGCTTGTTAAATTGATAGATATATTGGTTATTCACTTCATCAAACTCAATTAATGAAGCACCATCGAGGGTTAACTCTGCATCGATAGCACCGCTACTAACCACTGAAATTAATAGCTTATCAATCGGTTGCGCCGTTTTATTCTGAAATTGATAACGCCCTTTTACTTGATAACTGCGATCACGCGGGAAAATATCCACATCGGCAGTAATATCAGTCACCGTCGGCACAGCCATATTTTTAAACGACTGATAGCGCTTTTCATATTGCTCTTGCTGATCAAAACGCTGCTCAGCTGTTAAAAATTCATGCTTAACGTTCACTTGCGAATAGATGTAACTGCCACTTGCCAGCATTCCAATAACAGCTACTGACAGTGTCGCGACACCAACTTTGCCAATACTTTGATTGACTGTAGATATTCCACGCTGCCACATCTTAACTGTCAGTACCGCTAAGATTAGGGCGAAACTCAACCAATAAGCGTTATACCAATGGAGCGCATCGAGGTGATAGTGAGCTTCCGTCATATCCGAAAAAATAAACTGTGGGCGATAAGCGAATGAAATCAACGGATGCTCAAATAATATTGCCTTAGCAAAAATATTGGCAAAGAACACACCAAAGCCAAATAACAGCCCCAATGACTTGGTGGAAGCAAAGCGCTGCAAAAACAATGTCAGCAAGGTAATCAATAAAATAGGTACGCCAGCGTAGTAATACAACGACAGGTAAATAAACAAATCGATGGCGTAATATTGCTGGCTCAACTGAAAGGCAATCGCACACAAAATGCTAACGGTAATTAAGCTAAAGCCAACGGCTAATACCGTGGCCAATTTAGCGAAATACAAAGTAAAATTTCGCGTTGGCGTCGCATCAACTAAACCGTTGATATTAACGTTACGCTCATTCCAAAACAGCTCTACCGTGTAGAAAATTGCCACTAACATACCGATATCAGATAGCGGCTGTTCTAACATTTCTAAAATTAATTCTGTTGACGGGAAGTAAGGTTGCCCACCAGAGATCGGCCCCGAGAAAATATTGCCAATTAATAATGCGACTGAAAACACCACGGTCACCACCAGTAAGACAATAAAGGTAAATCCTCTAGTGACAGTGCGGTACTCTAGCTTTATCTTCGACCACCAAATGGCCAAGTTAAAGCGGTTAAAATCGTGATTCACCGCCACCGCTTGCCACTGAGTAAACAAACGGCCACCAAGAGTTTTTGCAGGTTCAGCTTTTTGGGCTTTAACAGTTTTGGCTTTTCTAAAACTAAAACACTGATAGGTAAAGGCAAATAGACCTGCGCTTATCGCCAACCACAAAATGCGATTGAGGAGTAGATCACCTGACAGCATTGGCATCAACACGTTTTTCTGCTCAACACTCCAGGTGGCAGATTGCGCCATAAAGGCAATAAACCCGTAAGGTTCTAACAATGAGGAAAAACCTGAGCCAGATTCTAAAATTGGCGATGAATTTGCCAATAAAGGAGAGTTACCAAATACCGAGCCAATGATGTAAAGCACATAAACAACAATACCCGAGACATAAACCGCAATCATACTTTTGCTAAACATCGCGGTAGCAAATACCACGCAACAGGCGAAAATTGCCGTTGGCACCATGAAGATACAAAAAGCAGCGAAATAATACTGTAAGCGGAACGGGCCAACTAATGCTGAGTCTAATTTAATCAATGTCAGCATCATCACCACAATGGTAAATAACATTAGCGTCAAGGTTGCGAACAACAGCCCCAAGAAGCGACTCGTTAAATATTCAAACTTATCAATCGGCGTCGCAAAGATGAGTGGCTCCATCTTGTATTGACTGTCTCGCAATAGTGTTGAAGAAGCCAAAACACAGACGACAAAGATAATATTTGGCACGATAAATAAGGTGGTTTGCGTGATAGCAAAGGCTGAATTAGCAAACAATAAATTAGAGCCGCGCTGACCCGTTACTAAAAACGCCATCCACGCCAATAATAGTGCAGCAACCCAGAAACCAATTTGTTTAAAGTGGGCGCGTAATTCGAATTGCGTTAACTTAAAGATCATGTGTTTCACCTTTTTTAAGTTGGTGCAGCGTCGAAAAATACACATCTTCTAAATTAGGCGTTACAGGTTCAAAGCCAATTTCTGGCTGGAATTCACTTTGGACAATAAGCTGAGTTTTTCCGGTAATCAGCTGTTCTGAAATTACATCAAACTTCGACTGATAATCTGCCACTTGTGATTTTTCGACAACTTTGCCCCACAAGGTGCCTTCAATGCTTTTAACTAACTGATGAGGCTTGCCCGTTAATTGCACCTGACCTTGGGCTAAAATCGCCATGTTTGGACACAACTGACTGACATCCTCAACGATGTGGGTTGATAAGATAACCACGACGTTTTCGCCGATCTCACACAATAGGTTGTGAAAACGGTTACGCTCGTATGGATCTAGGCCCGCCGTTGGCTCATCGACAATGACTAACTTAGGCGACCCCAATAATGCTTGTGCAATACCAAAACGTTGTCGCATGCCGCCCGAGAATGAGCTAACGTCTTTTTTACGCACATCATGTAGATTTGTTTGATGCAGCAATTGCTCGATTTGCGCCTTGCGTTGTTTATGATCAGTTACGCCTTTTAGTAACGCCATATGCTCGAGCAATTGATAACAAGAAACCTTAGGATAAACGCCAAATTCTTGCGGTAAATACCCTAGGCATGATCGCAAAATATTAGGGTTTTCAATAATGTCTTTGTTGTCAAAACTGATTTGGCCGTGCGATGGCAATTGTAATGTAGCAATGGTACGCATTAAGCTCGATTTACCCGCGCCGTTAGGTCCTAATAAGCCGAATAATCCCGGTTCAATATCCAGTGAAACACCGTTTAGTGCTTTGACCCCATTGTCGTAGGTCTTTGAAAGATTTCTAATATTTAACATGCCAATTCCTGATATTGGTTTTATGATGGGACTAGTCTACGATCGCTTTTTGTGCAATGGTGAAACAAATGACGAACGACATTTAAAACCACACGAACGACATATTTTCACCTTAGGATTCCATTTTGATTCAAAAATCTCATGTTATAACCAGCGTAAAAATCCTTGGCGCACTAGCGTTATACGCAGGCTTTTTATTTTGGCTTTATCAAAGCAACCAGCCCGATTTACTCATCGTTTTTCTTACCATCTCATTGATGGCGCCAATCGTGTGGCTTATTCGTGATCGGTTTAAACAGCAACAAATTATCGACAACCTTCATCAAGAAACCCTCACTGCCGAACTCAACTTACTAAAGAGCCAGATTAACCCACACTTTTTCTTTAACACGTTAAACAACCTGTACGGACTGGCCATTGAGAAATCTGATTTAACACAAGAGGTTATCTATAAACTGTCACAAATGATGCGCTTTACGATTTACGACGGTCGAAAAAACAGTGTTTCAGTAGAAGACGAAGTAAACTACCTTAATAACTTCATAGAACTCAACCAAATACGCCATAAAAACACCCTCGATATCACCTTTATTCAGCAATGCGAAAACATGGATCAGCGGATCCCACCGCTCCTATTCATTAACTTGCTTGAAAATGCCTTTAAACACGGCATAGATACTCAAACGAGTGGCCAATATATCGAGTTCACTCTAACGACTAATCAACAAACAATAGCGTTTGAATTGCGCAATAACTTTGATCCGCAAGTACTGGAATCTAAAAAACATCAACAACGATCCGGTGGCCTTGGCATAGCGAATCTCAAGCGACGCTTGAAACTGCTCTATCCAAGCAAACATCAATACATTGAGCGTATTGAGGGCACCGAGTTTTACACCAAAGTAATCATAGATTTGACCTAGGAAACACCATGCCACTTACCTTTGCCATAATCGACGACGAGCCGCTTGCTCATACACTAATCGAAAGTTTCGCCAGCAAAATCGATTACTTAACCCATCTAGGAAACTGCCATAACGCGCAGCAAGCCAAAGATTTTTTAGCGCAGCAGCGAGTCGATTTCATTTTTCTCGACATTCGAATGCCCCAAGTTTCGGGATTCGAATTTCTGCAATCGCTGAGTAACCCGCCCAAAGTCATTATTATTTCCGCGCACAAAGAATACGCCCTAGAAAGCTACGAATACGCCATTAGCGACTACCTGCTAAAACCCTTTGATTTTGAGCGTTTTGAAAAAGCCGTCAGAAAAGTAAGCGCCGAGCTCACTGCCAATGACAACGCACCAAATCCGACTAAATCAACCTCAAATCACATATTTATTAAGGATGAAAAAAAGCACCATAAGGTGCCACTAACTGATATCCGCTATATAAAAGCCAACGGTAACTTTACCTCCATTGAGCTAAGGGACGGCCACATCATCAGCCAAATGAAAATCTCCGATTTTGAAAAATTGCTACCTGCTGAGATTTTTTGCCGTGTTCACCGTTCTTATTTAGTAGCTCTCAATGCTGTAACTCTGTTTACAGCGAACGAATTAACCCTCGGTGATGTCACAATTCCCGTCGGTCGGGTTTATAAACCCAATGTTAGATTGCTATTGGCCAATATAGAGAAAACACATCAATCGTCACTATGATGTGTTAACCTTCGGGCAATATAAAAATCAGGGATAAATGATCCCCGTATTAGGAAAAAAAGTTTAGGAACAAAAATGTTTAGTAAGTTATTGAAAAAGTGCGCCGTTGTCGCACTTCCCGCTAGTTTGATGCTTTCTAGTATCAACGCCTATGCACAAATATCTCAAGCGGAAAAAGACAGTATCGCCAAAAAATTTGCCAGCGTTCGTCCAGAGCTTGTGGTATCAGATGTTGAAGAAACAGATATTGACGGCATGTACCTGCTCAATTTCTCAGGCAAAGGCACCGTATATTACGTTCCTAAAGGCGATTACTTTTTCACAGGCGATTTATTGCAAATCAACGGCAGCCGCTTTGTAAACGTCAAAGAAAAACGCATGGAAAAGCCGCGTAAGGCAGCGATTGCAGCAATCGATAAAAATGAAATGATTATCTACCCAGCCACGGGTAAGAAAAAGGCTAGCATTACCGTATTTACCGATGTTGATTGCGGCTACTGTCGTAAGCTTCACAAAGAAATGGCGCAAATTAATGATTTGGGTATCGAAGTACGTTACCTAGCCTACCCTCGTGCTGGCATTAACTCGCCGTCATACAACAAAGTGGTTAGCGCTTGGTGTTCAGACAACAAACAAGATGCACTAACCAAACTTAAAAATGGCCAACCAGTTTACACGTCAGCCTGTAAAGATAATCCAGTAGCCCAACACTTTATCCTAGGTAATCGCTTAGGCGTAACAGGCACTCCAGCGATTATTATGGAATCAGGCGAGCTATTACCAGGTTACTTACCTGCTAAAGATCTCGCTGCAGCACTTGGTATTAAAAGCTAAATCTTTATTTCTTAGCTTTGGTTCGTAATACCGAACAGTTAAAGATTATTATAGGTTGACAGCGCGGCCAGCTCCCGCCATTTAGCGTCTTAAATTAGAAATTGACCAATGCAAAAATCAGGGATGATTTTGATTCGTACATTCCATGTACTCACCTCTTCGAGGCCAGCTACAGCTGTTAAAGTTTGTTCCAGACAAACTTTTGAGTATTTGCCGTAGGCGACTGCATGGATGCAGGAGGTAGAGCAACGCAGGAGCAGTTGCCGAGATGCGGATCAAATACGGTATTGAATAGGCAATTTATCATTTAAGATCAAACGATAAATTTCGGGTCGCCTTTCTTTTGGTTACTTTTCTTTGGCGACGCAAAGAAAAGTAACTGGTGTGCTTTCACGAATTTTAAATAAGCAGATAGGCTTTATCAGCACACCAAATTATTCCCATTTATCAAAATTCTCGCTTAGCTGACAACAAAACTATTAGCAGAATAGTTAAGTTAGTTTTTAAACTTCGCCTTAATCCCCGCCTCAAAAGGCTTGTTAAGCTCAGTTACCTTATCGACAGTTTCATTAGGTGAGGTAACTGACAACACATAATGCTCTATTTTCCAGCCGTTATCTGTCATTCGAATCACGCCCGATCCGCGACAAATACCCAAATTAGGCGTATCTAACAGCTCGTCAAACCAAGCGATTTTTCCATCTTGTGAAAAGTAGATATTGCGATCGATGGCAGTAAAATCCCACGCCTTGCCGCGCTCAAAGTATTTCTTACTCCAATCGAAAAAGGCATCTTTGCGCCAGTTTTCCAAGGCATCGGTGCCAATAAAAATCGAGTTTTCGTTCATTACCCCAAAGTAACCATCAGCGTCAGCTTTCGCCGCAGCACGGTGCCATTGGTCCATAAACTGATTAATTTGCGTCGTCGCCACGTCAGGATTAGGTGTTGTTGACTGACAGCCAGTTAATGCACCAAGCATTAATACGCCAGCAACTGCCGATAAATATAGTTTCTTCATGGTGTTTCCTTATTAGGGTACTTGTTCTTCGTGTCCTTCGACAAATTCCGTCTTAGAGCCATCGTTATGTAAATCACATATTAATCGTGGTGAGCCATCGCTATTGAGCTCTAGATAACCAAGCCCGCTTTTAGCAATTAAACGACGCTGACCGCCACCAACCACATCGCGACCTTTAACGCGCATTGAGCGACGCTTAGTGAAAAAATTCAATGGAGAATATGAGCCATACAACCAACGATTGAGGTGGTCGAGGCAACCAATTAACGGCTCAGGGAACATATTTTTAATGCCACTTGAGGTTACTTGCCAGATCTTAGGCGAATGCTCTCTAAAGCGCAGTTCGATGTCATAAACAAAAGAGTAATGAACATCGCCAGAGAGGATCACAAAATGCTGTGGCGTTTTAGGGTGTTTAAAAATGTTAAGAATGGTACTCGCCGAGCCTGGATGCGCCATCCAATTCTCTGCATCAACCGCTAACGGTTTACCACACATAGTGGCAACACGTTGAATGGCTTCAATAACTTTGACCCCGAAAATCGGCGCCGGCGACACTAACACGATTGAGTCTTCACCAATCAGTTCTTGCTGCAGTTCGCACATTGCTTCCCAGTCCATTAAACCAGACGGGTGCGCCAAGTCTTGTTCGCTGCGCCAGCGGCGAGTGCGGCTGTCGAGTACCACAACCTTGGGAAAAGTGTCTAAGGTGAAATGCCAATGGGAATAATGGAGCACCAAATCAACAAATGAATCATGATTCTCTTTATTAGGTAGTTCATTGTAATTATTAGCAATTTCTAAAAATTCACTATTGAACTGTTTAGGATCATTACCCCAGCCCTGACACAACCAATAGCCCATCATCATATTGCCGATAATCTGCTTAGAAAACGGATTTTCGTAAGCAGCTTGCTCCCATAAAGCCGTCAAATTCCAATCATCGGTTACATCGTGATCATCAAAAATCATATAGGTGGGAATGTGCGCCAGCAGTCGTTGAACACGCGGCAAACCTTCGATAAAACCAGCGATGGCATAGCGCTCTGTTTTATGCATTTTTTCAAATGCACTCGGCACTTCGTAACCGCTTAATGATACTTTCTCCCACAGCGATGGCGACCACACCATTAAATACATCGCCATCACTTCAGCAAATGAAATCAAATGGTTGTGGGCATAAACTGAGGTGAAAATATCCTGTTTGGCATTTTTGTTATACCAAGGCGCGCCAAGTTGGGTAGTCGGCAGATAATCGTGGCGATAATAATATTGATCTTCAAGCTGATGCAGCTCATCGGCAGTGGCTAGCTCGCAGCCTTCAAAGGATTCGTCATTGAGTCCCAGTAAATCGATAACTTGATGGATGGCGTAAAGTGTTGGCGCTGCGACGTGATCGGCATAAATTTGATCACCACTCATCATTAAAAACGACGGCCTAGCTTCACTGTCATCTAAGGCTTTGCTGATTAACTCATCACCTGCCAACAAGCTATCATCACATGCCGCATGCGGGTTGCGACAAGAGCCGTGCAAAATATTGGTGGTTTGCGGCTGGATAATAAACGACGGACGTGACCTTCCTTCATACATCAAATGTGGAATAGACTGCGCAAGGCCTTCTGTGCCGCGCTCTGTTTCAAGCTGCAGATCATATTCAATATAGGTATCGATAGGTAAATCAATCTCGATGTCGAGTAAATGAATAACTGCTTTAGCACCGACGCGATATTCGCTCACGCTCTTTTGGTCAAGCACGATATCAAGTACCACTCGGTCATCAATATAACACTGGAACTGGCCGCGACACGGCTGTGGACTTACCCACCACAAAACCAGTTGTGTCGTTGATAAACGCCGCAAAATCGGCCCAGCGAGAATATTGTCTAGCACGTAAAAACCTTGTAACACCTCAAAATAATGCCTTGTTATCTCGCAAAAAATTAGCAATAGCAAGTAGCAATAGCACTGGCGCACAAAAATTATCGATAAGACACATTGCCAATGGGCATCAGCGATGAAATACGGTATATTTGTAACATTATTTTTATGGTTATTTCTTTGGAGACGTTCATGGCCGCACTAGGCACCCTTTACATTGTTTCTGCCCCAAGTGGTGCAGGTAAATCGAGCTTAATTTCGGCATTGATTCAAAAGAATACCAACAACGATCTCCAAGTGTCCGTGTCTCACACCACCCGTCAACCACGTCCGGGAGAAGAAAACGGTGTTCACTATCACTTTGTAGACGTTGAGCAATTTAAATCACTAATCGATGAAGGCGTGTTTTTTGAGTGGGCGCAAGTATTCGATAATTACTACGGTACTTCACGCACTGTTATTGAAGAGCAATTGGCCAACGGCATCGATGTATTCTTAGATATCGACTGGCAAGGTGCTCGCCAAGTGAAAGAACTAATGCCACAAGCGAAAGGCATTTTCATTATGCCGCCATCGCGCACCGAGCTAGAGCGCCGTCTTGTAGGTCGTGGTACCGACAGTGATGAAGTGATCGCTTCGCGTATGCAACAAGCGGTAAGCGAAATGTCGCATTACGACGAATACGATTATTTGATTATTAATGATGATTTCGAACAAGCATTAGTCGATTTTAGTGCTATTATCAATGGCAATCGTCTAGCTAGAGCACAACAATCACTAAAACACAGTGATATGTTAAAAGATCTATTGGCGCAGTAACTCAAATCGAGTATACTTTTGCGTCATTTTTTATACAGATAAATTTAGGAGTTTCCATGGCTCGCGTAACAGTTGAAGATGCTTTAGATCAAGTTGGCAACCGTTTTGATTTAATCCTAACAGCAGCACGTCGTGCTCGTCAGTTAGCAAACGGCGGCCAAGACGCTCTAGTAGACGAAGAAAACGATAAACCAACAGTAATTGCACTTCGTGAAATTGAAAAAGGTCTAGTGACCAACGAAACAATGGATGAGTGTGAGCGTGTGGTTCAACGCGAACAAGAAGCAGCAGAACTAGCTGCGGTAGCTGCCATTGCAGAAGGCCGTATCAGCGAGTAATACCGCTTCATCCTTTTCAACGTCGGGGTGAACATTGTATCTAATAGAAAACCTTGTTGAGGTGGCATCCAGCTACCTCGAACCTGCTCAAGTCGAGCAAATCATTGAAGCTTACAAAGTCGCGCACGCGGCACACGAAGGTCAATTTCGCTCATCGGGCGAACCTTATGTAACTCACCCCGTCGCTGTTTGCCAAATTTTGGCAGACATGCGTCTCGATCATGAAACCTTAATGGCAGCTCTGCTGCACGATGTCATCGAAGATACCGAAGTCACTCAAGAAGAGCTGGCGGCGCAATTTGGTGAAACCGTAGGCGAATTGGTTGAAGGCGTTTCAAAGCTCGACAAGCTCAAATTCCGCGATAAAAAAGAAGCGCAAGCAGAGAACTTCCGCAAGATGATGATGGCGATGGTTCAAGACCTACGCGTTATCTTAATCAAACTTGCTGATCGCACGCACAACATGCGCACCTTGGGTTCTTTACGCCCTGACAAACGTCGCCGCATCGCGCGTGAAACACTAGATATTTACGCGCCAATTGCCAATCGCCTTGGTATTCACAACATTAAGTACGAACTCGAAGAATTAGGCTTTAAAGGCCTTTATCCAAATCGCTTCCGCGTACTGAACGAAGTTGTGAAACACGCCAAAGGCAACCGCAAAGAAGTTCTTGAAAACGTTAAACAGGAAATTCTCGGCCGTTTAGAAGAAGCCAATATCGATGCGAAGATTGTCGGCCGTCAAAAGAATCTCTACTCCATCTACAACAAGATGCGCAGTAAGGAAATTCAGTTTGAAGACGTGATGGATATTTACGCCTTCCGTATTATCGTTGACGATATCGATACCTGTTACCGCAGTCTAGGCGCTATGCACACCTTGTTTAAGCCACGTCCTGGTCGCTTCAAAGATTACATCGCTCTACCCAAAGCCAATGGCTATCAATCGCTCCACACTTCTTTACTTGGTCCACACGGTATTCCAGTAGAGATTCAAATCCGTACCGATCACATGGATCAAATGGCGGATAAAGGTGTTGCAGCGCATTGGGTCTACAAAAACGATGATTCACAAGGTACCACCGCGCAAGTTCGCGCTCGTCGCTGGGTTCAAAGCCTACTTGAATTACAACAAAGCGCCGGTAACTCTTTCGAATTTATCGAAAACGTTAAAACCGATTTATTCCCTGACGAAATCTACGTATTCACGCCAGATGGCAACTTGTTAGAACTGCCTGCAGGTTCAACGCCAGTCGACTTTGCTTATGCCGTACACACCGATGTCGGTAATGCTTGTGTTGGTTCTCGCGTCAATCGCCAAGCCTACCCACTGAGTCAACCACTGACCAGTGGTCAAACCGTTGAAATCATTACTGCACCAGGTTCACAGCCCAATGCAGCATGGCTAAATTTCGTGGTAACAGCTCGTGCGCGTTCTAAAATCAGAAACGTGCTGAAGAACCGTCACACGCAAGAATCTATTCGCTTAGGTCGTCGTCTACTCAAACACGCGATGGGCGATATCGATTTAGACACCCTAGATCAAGAGCGCGTGGCGCAGGTTGTTAAAGACACCAACAACGAATCCTTCGATGAACTGCTATCAAATATCGGCTTAGGCAACGCAATGAGCTTTGCCATTGCCCACCAGCTCGCCGATGGGCTAATGGATGCCGATCAACAACGCGTTTCAATTAAAGGTGCGGACGGCATGCTTGTGTCATACGCCAAGTGTTGTCGACCGATTCCTGGTGATCCTGTAATTGCTCACTTAAGCCCAGGTAAAGGCTTAGTGATTCACATCGAATCTTGTGCCAATATTTCTGGTTTTGAGAAAGAAAAAGACAAATACGTCCACGTTGAATGGGATAACGATAGCGAAGAAGAATACGTAACACGCGTACGCATCGAGATGATTAACCACCAAGGTATTCTAGCAGCAGTAACTACCGCTATCTCCAAAGCTGGTGCTAACATCCACTCGATGAACACCGAAGAGAAAGAAGGCAAGATTTACATGATTGACGCGACTATCAGCGTTAACGATCGCATCCATCTCGCCAACGTATTCCGCCGAGTGCGCGTATTAACCGACGTAATCAAAGTACAACGTATCAAACACTAACTTTTAGAGAGAACAAAAATGGCAAATAAAGAAATCATTGCAACAGACAACGCGCCAGCGGCAATCGGTACCTACAGCCAAGCGGTAAAAGTTGACAATACAGTATACCTATCTGGCCAGATCCCATTAGTACCATCGACAATGGAAATGGTTAGCGAAGATTTTGAAGCCCAAGTTGTTCAGGTATTTGACAACCTAACTGCTGTAACCAAAGCAGCCGGCGGCAGCATGAATGACATCGTAAAGTTAAACATCTTTATGACAGACCTAAGCAACTTCGCGACTGTTAATGATGTAATGTCTCGCTACTTCGAGCAACCTTATCCAGCACGTGCGGCCATTGAAGTGAGCGCACTGCCAAAAGGCAGCCAAGTAGAAATGGACGGTGTAATGGTTCTATAAACCATTTTCCAACCCCATTAAAAAAGCCCAAATAACAATGTTATTTGGGCTTTTTGTTTATCTAGGTATTTTGATAATTATGCAAGTTTACGTTTTCTAACAAATACCATTGCAGCTAGTGCTAATACAAACGCACCAATACCACCACTGCTGGTGTTGCGGTTCGCAGATACGATGACATCTACATTACCAGTCGCGCTAGTAGTACCATCACTTGCTGTTAGGCTAAAGCTTAACTTTGCGTCACCTTTAACATTTGGTGCAGTAAAAGTTAGTTCATTAGTTGTTGCATTAAACTCCACATCATAACCACCTGTTTGAGCCCATAGATAAGTAACTTCATCACCTTCTGCGTCTGTAACTGGCAAAGTTATAGTAACTGACTCGCCTTCATCAACTAGCACTGTTTCAATAGTACCAATTACTGGAGGAAGATTCGGCGCATCACCACAGGCTGGGCCGAAAATTTCTTGAACCCACTCAGGACGGTCAATAAATGGATTACGGTTACCTTGAAACTCGTATACTACATTATTACGATTTTTCTCAAAATCACTCACAGGATCTTCTTGATGCCACTTGTAAAGTGTACAAAGGTTACCAAACTCTGGCTCACCGCTCTCAGTTACTTCGTCCTTAACCAATACTAGATTTGGCGTATTGTCAGAAGCAGCGCCTTCATAGCGCACATCCATGTAGAACATCATACGAGCAACGTCACCTTTCACCTCATCACGTGGTTCGAATGAATCATTATCTTTCTTATTTTCAGGCGCTTCAGTTAAAGCTTCACCACCTTCATTAAAATCAAGATTGCTACGTTCAGAATTAATTGATGCATCTGCTGGACGAAGGTGATGGGCATCGGTATAAGCCCATTGGTCTTGATCAGGGAAGCCATGGCTCTTAGACCATACATGTTCGCGATTCCAGTTATCACCGCCATTACCCGCTAAACCAGCATTCAGCCCTTTACCAATAGAGGTGCCTTTGTATATTAAAACAACCTTTGTATCGTCTGTTGGATCTTCATCTGAATGTGTAACAACAGTCCAAACTTCACTGTAAGTTAATTGCTTATGATCTTTACTAATATCTTTATTAATAGCAGCACGTAAAGCAGCACCTTCAGCTACCAAAGCATTAGCGTAGTACTTATTCTCATCATACTCTTCTTGCTTGGCTACAGTCGTCAATTCAGGGCAGTTACTACAAACACCGCTTGCAGCCTCGCTATCAACAAGCTCCACATCTGTACATTCTCCTTCACCAATGCAACCTAAGCCATTACTGGTGTCTTTGGCTAACACAACCCATTCATTCACACCTGTCCCAGGGTATTCGTCAGCAGGAGCTTTATCACCAGCCACTACACTGTCTTTACGACGCAGAGTCTTATCTTTTGTATTAAAGTCACCGCTTTCCCAAGAAGAACCTGGATCTGTACCTAATTGACCGAAACTATCGACTATTTTATCGTTTAGCGTCAGTAGCAGGGCATCATCACCATTAAACCACGTCACATTAGACTCTGCGCCTTTAAGGATTTTGAATTCATCTGCTGCGCCAGAATTATAAAGAACAAAGACTTCCTTTGGCCCTAATGAGCCTGACATTTCATAAGTAGAGGTTGGATCGTTAAACTCTTTACCATTCGAGTGAAGTGATACCTTGTATCCTGTTAAATCAACCGCTGCGTCAGAAGTGTTAGCAATCTCAATCGCTTTATTGTTACTTCCACCTTCTACATACTCAGAGAAAATTAAAGGTGATTCAACACTCTCTAGCGTTGGTGTAGGTGTTGGCTCCGGTGTTGGTGTCGGTGTACTTCCAGCACAAGCTGCAACGCCATCACAACCGATGCCGTCTGAAGTATCTTGATCAAACACTTGCCACTCTGGTGTATCTCCTGGAAATGCATCATCAACTACAGTATCACCAGAAGTAACACTTTCTAGGCGTCGCAGTGTCTTATTCGAAGTAGCAAAACCATTTGGGCCATCCCACGATGAACCAGGATCTGTCCCTACCTGACCAAAACTATCAACAACTGCACCATTTAAGGTTAGCGTTAATGCATCATCACCATTAAAAAAAGTAACGGTTGATTCAATTCCTTGAGGAGCAGGCTTTTTGAATGCATCTGTTGCATTCGCATTGTATATAACAATGCTCTTTCCTGCTTCCAAAGTACCTGTTAATGCTTGAGGGTTCGAAGCTTCTGTTTTTCCATTAGAATGAAGATTTAAAACGTATCCCGTTAAATCTATAGTTGCAGAACCACGGTTAGTTAATTCTACGGCTTTATTGCTGCTTCCACCTTCGACATATTCGGTAATAATCAGATTAGCATTTGCTACTCCAGTCATTCCTAATGCGAAAGCTAATGAGCTAAGTTGTAGCTTATTTTTCATTTTCATCATTGTTTTCCATGATTTAATGCGCATCTAGCGCTTATAACGAAGTTAAAACTCGAATATTGAATACAATCTCAACTCGAGTTTTGACTCCAAGAATCGTGCTATAAAGCAATAAAGCCCAATTACCTAAATAATTGGGCTTGAGTAAATTTAGTGATTAAAACCAGAATTTAGAGAACAGAGATTGCAACCAAGCGAAGTAAGCTAGAATACGCTTGATGTAAGCGATTGCCGCTGCAACTGCTGGATGAATAGGTGCTGGTTTTGCTTCAACAGCAACAGATACGCCACTCTCAACTGAGAACTCACCGTCAGATACGACTAGCGTGAAGGCTACTATTGTATCTTCATCAATTTCTGGCGCTGTGAAGCTTAATGTTGCACTTGTAGCGTCAAACTCAACAGCAGGACCCGCTGTTTGTGTCCATAGGTAAGTTAGCTCGTCACCTTCAGCGTCAACAGCTGTTGCAGTAACAGATACTGAATCACCTTCAGTTACAGCGTCAACCGTAGGAATTTCAACCGTAGGAGCAGTGTTTATGATAGGTGCATCACCACAAGCAGCGCCGAAGATTTGTTGTACCCACTCAGGGCGATCGATGAACGGATTACGGTTACCTTGGAACTCGTATACCACGTCGTTTCGGTTACGCTCCCAGTCACTTACTGGATCAGCTTGATGCCAAGCGTAAAGCGTACACAGTTTACCTAGTTCTGGCGTACCGTTTTCAGTGCCAGTGCGATCAACAAGAACAAGATCTGGTGTCTTATCTTCTGCGGCACCTTCATAGCGCACGTCCATGTAGAACAGCATACGTGCTACATCACCTTTCATTTGATCGCGTGGCTCAAATGAATCGCTATCTTTAGCATTTTCAGGTGCTTCAGTAATTGGCGTACCGCCGTTATCGAAATCAAGATTACTGCGCTCAGAGTTTACAGAAGCGTCAGCTGGACGTAGATGATGTGCATCTGTGTAAGCGTATTGACCTTGATCTGGGAAGCCATGGCTCTTCGCCCAAACGTGCTCACGGTTCCAAGCGTCGCCGCTGTTACCGATCTTACCTGCGTTTAGACCTTTACCAATTGAACGACCAGTGTAAATTTCAATAACTTTACCAGCATCAGTTGGATCTTCGTCAGAATGAGTAACAACAGTCCACACTTCGCTGTAAGTTAGTTTCTTCTGATCTTTACTGATGTCTTTGTTAATTGCACCACGTAGCTCTTCATCAGAAGCAACAAGCGCGTTAGCGTAGTAAACGTTCTCATCATAAGTATTGCGATCAGCAACTTTGGCTACTGTAGGACAGTTAGTACACTCGTCGTCATTTGGTAATTCTTCTGGTACACGCTCAACGTCAGGACATACCAAATCACCAATACAGCCTAAGCCGTCGCTAGTGTCTTTAGCTAAAACGATCCACTCGCTAGCGCCAGCACCTGGGTATGCATCGCCAACCACTTTGTCACCAGCAGTTACGCTGTTTTTACGACGTAGTGTCTTGTCTTTAGAGTTAAAGTCACCGCTTGACCATGATGTACCAGGGTCTGTACCTAGTTGACCAAAGCTATCAACTACAGCGCCATTTAATAATAGTAATAACGCATCATCACCGTTAAATGCAGTAACGTTTGACTCGATACCATCAGCAATCTTAAATGCGTTTTCTGCACCTTTGTTATAAATAACTAAAGTACCTTTGGCTGTTAATGAACCTGATAGATCTAATGTGTACTTAGCATCTGTCGCACCATTAGAGTACATAGCTACAGAATAGCCAGTCAGATCTAATGCGCTATCGCTAGTGTTACCAATTTCGATTGCTTTATTAAAACTGCCGCCTTCGATGTATTCAGAGAAAACTAATGGTGACTCAGCCGTTGGCAACTCAACTGGCGGTGTTGGCTCTACCGGATCAACAGGGTCAACTGGTGGTGTAACGCTACCATCACAAGCTTCAATGCCGTCACAACCTAAACCATCTGCAGTATCTTTATCAAATACTTGCCATTGAGGTGCATCACCAGGGAAGGCATCATAGGTAATAACGTCGCCTGTAGTGACGCTTTCAAGACGGCGCAATGTTTTGTCTTTAGTTTCGAACCCATTTGCACCGCTCCAAGAAGAACCAGGATCCGTTCCAACTTGACCAAAGCTATCTACAACAACACCGTTTAGCGTCAGCGTTAATGCATCATCACCGTTGAAAAATGTAACTGAAGATTCAATACCTTGTGGTGCTGGTTTTTTAAATGAATCCGTTGCTCTGCTATTGTAAATTACAATGCTTGCGCCAGCGGCTAATTCACCAGTAAGTTCTTGAGGATTACGAGCGTCAGTACCGCCGTTTGAGTGAAGATTTAACACATAACCAGTTAAATCTAATGTTGTTGTGCCACGATTTGTTAATTCAACCGCTTTATTGTTACTACTACCTTCGATATATTCGGTGATAATCAGTTCTGCTTGTGCCGCAGTTGAAACACCTAGTGCCAAAGTCAAAGCACTTAGTTGTAACTTGCTAGTTAGTTTCATCATTGTTTTCCATGATTTTTAGTTTTCGCATATACGCGTGTGCAAAATTTGAAGCAATTGCTTGAGAGAAAAAGCAATAAATCGCAATACTTAAAAACATAAGCTGGCGATTCTTCAAATTTTCGGCATTAAACCCAACGAAAAAAGCATTGTCTACAGAGCAAAATATAAGAAAAAACAACTAAAATGAGGATTAAAAAGCTAAAGCATTGAATTAAATAATTTAAATGTAAAGAAAGGTTAAATATTACAATTTAGCAACATTCCCAATGCGTGACTTGCATCACACACGAAAATTAAGAAGTTAAAAAATAGTCGATTTTTCAAGGGCTAGTTCACAAAACAAAAAGTTGTCACATGTGACAACTAACGCCCACCTAATCATGTAAACAAAATGTTAATTATTATGATGGGAGATTTTTTCTGAAGAAATACTTTGTCACAGTTAGTACTTGCCAATAGATCCAGTGGAGTATATTGTCAAACGACATCACATTAATCACAGATTGCAATGTTACACCGCACCAGCATGCTAACTTCACCACTGACGGATCTTAAAGGCGTCGGTGACAAAATGGCCCAGCGTTTAGAAAAAATCGGCCTACGAACCATTGAAGATATGCTGTTTCACTTACCCAGCCGCTACGAAGACCGCACTCGCCTTTATTTCCTCAATCAGTTAGTGCCAGGCGATCATGTCAGCTTCATTGCCACAGTAGAACACAGCGAAATTACTGCGGGCCGCAGGCGAATGCTAATTTGCACCGTTAGCGATGATTTTGGTCGCGCGACACTAATATTTTTTAACTTTGCCGCTAGTCAGCGTAATGCATTACAACCCGGACGGCAGATCCGCTGTTTTGGTGAAATAAAACGTGGCAGCCGCGGCATAGAAATCATTCACCCCGAATATAAGTTCGTCGATGAATACAGTCAGATTGAAACCCAAGAATCACTGACTGCGATTTATCCAACTACTGACGGGGTAAAACAAATTACCATGCGCAATATTGCGCAGCAGGCAATGAGTTATTTGCAGCGTTATGAAATAACTGACTTGTTGCCACCAAATTTATACGCTGAGCAATCGACGCTTAAAGAAGCATTGCTTTATATTCACCAACCACCACCGGAAGCCGATGTAGAGCTATTGACCATGGGTCAACACCCAATGCAGCAGCGATTGGCACTTGAAGAGCTCATCGCCCACAATCTGTCGATGCTGCAAGCCAAACAACAAACACAGCAACTGAAATCGGTCATCATAAATCCAACTAATCCATTAGAAGAAAAGCTGTTAGCGGCATTACCCTTCTCGCCAACCAATGCGCAACAGCGAGTCATTGGTGAAATCAAACAGGATATGATATTAGAAAAACCCATGATGCGACTAGTGCAAGGTGATGTTAGTTCAGGTAAAACACTCGTTGCCGCACTTGCGTCTTTGGGACCACTATCTCAAGGCCATCAAGTCGTACTGATGGCGCCAACTGAGTTGCTGGCGGAGCAACACGCAATAAATTTCGAAAATTGGCTAGCACCACTGGGGCTCAAAGTCGGTTGGCTAGCGGGCAAACTCAAGGGCAAGAAGCGCGAACAAACCATGACTGAGATTGCCGACGGCACCATCAATATGATTGTGGGTACTCACGCAGTCTTTCAGCCAGATGTTCACTATCACAACTTAGCTTTGGTCATTATTGATGAACAACATCGCTTTGGTGTACAACAGCGATTAGCACTGCGTGAAAAAGGATTACACAATAATCGTTATCCACACCAACTTGTCATGACGGCAACGCCAATTCCGCGCACCTTAGCAATGACGGCTTATGCTGATCTCGACACCTCAATAATCGATGAGCTGCCACCAGGACGTACGCCAATAAAAACCGTTGCCATCGGTGACATCCGACGCGATGAGGTGATTGAGCGTGTTAAAAACGCTTGTCTCAATGGTCGCCAAAGTTACTGGGTGTGTACGCTAATCGATGAATCAGAAGTGCTGCAATGTCAGGCAGCTGAGCAAACTGCAACGGAACTAACTCAGTTATTAAAGGACTTAAAAGTAGGCTTAGTACACGGCCGAATGAGCGCGAAAGAAAAACAAAGTGTCATGGATGAGTTCAAGCAAGGTGACATTCATCTTCTGGTTGCTACAACTGTTATTGAAGTTGGCGTCGATGTTCCTAACGCCAGTTTAATGATTATTGAAAACCCTGAGCGACTTGGCTTGGCGCAACTGCACCAATTACGTGGTCGCGTCGGTCGTGGCAGCGTAGAAAGTCACTGTGTGTTGCTATACAAGACACCATTGTCGTTTACCGCTAATAAACGCTTGGGAGTGTTGCGAGAAACAAACGATGGCTTTGTTATCGCCCAAAAAGATTTAGAAATTCGAGGTCCCGGTGAAGTACTGGGCACCAAACAAACAGGATTGGCAGACTTAAAAATCGCAGATCTCGTGCGCGACCAACAACTGGTACCGCAAGTTGACTATCTAGCCAACCAACTATTAATACATTACCCACAATGGGTTGCGCCCATTGTTAAACGCTGGCTTGGCAACAAGAGTCACTTTAGCCAAGCCTAGTAAGGAATTTAGCATGCAAGAAAATCAAACAGCGACGCCAGCAAAAGCGCCCCTAAAAATTTACGCCATTGGCGCAGCCGTTTTAGTATCTGCGGTGGTAGGCGTAATTCTTCTTAACGACAAAGCGCCACAACCAACACCAACCCCTGTTGAGGTCGTCACAGAACAAACACCTGCTCCCGTCGTTGAGCCAGAGCCAGTGGTCGAAACGCCTGTTGTTGAGCCTGTAGTCGACACAGTTGTCGAAGAGAAGCCAATCGTTGTCGCTGAAACCGAGCAACCAGCACCAATAGCAGCGCCAGAGCCTAAACCAGAGCCACTCCCATCACTCGACGATTCCGATACGCTAGTAATGGACAAAGCCAAATCACTGTCATGGCTACCGACGGCGACAAGCTATCTCAACAACAAAGATCTAGTCAGAAACTTTGTTACCTTTGTTGATAATGCCTCGCGTGGTGATTTAGCCGCAAAATTTAGCCCAATTATCTCTCCAAGCGATAAGTTTACCGTTAATGAAATAGAGCGTGAGATGTACATCACCCCCGAAAGTTACGAGCGCTACAACCCGTACGTCGATGTTATAAACTCCCTCAATGTCGATTTAGCTATCTCAGCACTAACTACGTTGATGCCACTAGTTGACGAGGCTTATATGGAATTGGGTTACGATAAGGGAGCCTTTATTGGCACATTAAATCAAGCACTTGAGGAAATGCTACAAGCACCAGTGATTAGAAATCCAATTAAGGTTGTTGCGCCATCGGCAATGTATAAATACGCCGACCCGCAATTAGAAGGACTATCAGATATTCAAAAATTAATGCTGCGCATGGGCCCAGACAACATCACCAAACTGCGCCCTAAGTTACAGCAAATCCAAGGCGCTTTAGCGCAGCTAGAACAGCAATAATCTAGCTCTTCGGCAAAATCACATAGCGTCCAATAAATTGGGCGCTAACGTCATCACTTTCCCCTTGATGCATAATCACCGTCAGCTCGACCCGATATTTATCACCATCATTTATAACCATAAAATCTGACAACGGCAGTGACGCATTAACAACCCCACGCGGCGATTCTGTGATTGGCTTACGATATTTAATATCACCAGACGCCAACACAATCGAGCCATTAATGCCCGCCTGTTGCGCTCGAAGATGAATCAGCCCCCAGCCGGTTAGTACCGCTTGCGAGTAAATAGCACCAGCAAACATACTTTGATGGACATTAATGCTCTTTTCCATATCGGCCGAGGTTTCTACCCGCGTCGAACTGCTGTGAGTAATAGTTAATCCCAAAAACTCAGTGACGGGAATGCCCTGATGCCAAGTTTCAACTAACCCCTGCGCTGCTGCAGGCAGCAGTTTACAATATTGATTATCGGCAATATTTTCAAAACCAAGTGTTTGCCAAAAAGCAAAATCACCATGGCTGGTTAAGCGCTCAACGCGTTGTGATTTTGCCGATTCAATTAAGCGGCTGACGATAGTTTTGCCTATGCCTTGCTTACGGTATTCGGGAGCCACCACCACATCGACGTGCGCATCTGCGCCATCGTCTTTTAACAGTCCAGCACCGAGAATTACATCACCATCAAAAGCGACTAAATAATCTTGTTGACGTAATTCATAGTTAGCCATGAACTGACACAAACGCAAGTTATCACATGGCAGTAGTTCCCAAGTAATATTCATAACATCAAACTCTTAATGAAAATGTAACTGGGCCATCGTTAACCAAAGACACCTGCATGTCTGCGCCAAATTCACCAGTTTGAGTATCAAAATCCATTGTTTTACTTTGCGCAACAAAATACTCATACAGCTTTTGTGCATCACTTGGTGTCGCAGCGACTGAAAACCCCGGACGCAGCCCTTTACTAGTATCCGCGGCTAACGTAAATTGAGACACCACCAGCAACTCACCGTTAATGTCTTTTAAACTGAGATTCATCTTGTCATCGTCATCGTTAAACACGCGATAACTAACGACCTTTTTTAATAATTTATCGGCCAACGCAGGAGTATCATCTTTCTCTACGCCTAACAGCACCAATAACCCTTGATTGATTTGACCAACCGTCTGGTTATCTACTTCAACCTTTGCATTTTTTACTCGTTGAATTAACGCAATCACTTCTTTTTTCCTAACTCTAATTCTTACTATTTAACCAATTCGCCATGGTATTGGTACCCTGCACTAGCGCATCAATAATACCAATTTCACTACTCGAATGTCCTGCGCCCGGCACGATTTGCAACTGACAATTAGGCCAATGCTGAGCGATTAATTGAGATCCTTCTAATTTACACACCATGTCGTAGCGACCATGCACCAAAATACCGTTGATATGTTTAATTTTATCAAGATTATCAATAATATGATTATCGGGCATAAAACAATGCTCGCGATAAAAGTAACTCTCGATCCGCGCCAGTGCTAATGATTTTTTACCCAAACCAAAGCGCTCGTGAGCCACCTTAGGCGGTAAAAGGTGTGACAAACTGCCCTTCCATACCGACCACTGTTGCGCCGCCGCCAATTGCTCAAACTCACTGCCATTGGCAAAGACATCACAATAGGCCATTACGGGATCGGCAGTTTGCTGCTCGGTTAATCGCTGGCAAAAATCGGCGTAATGGTCTGGAAAAATCTGCGCCGCCCCGCCGTTGGGCGCAAAACGCCACGCTAAATCTTGTCGCCGCCCCAGAAATGGGCTGCGTAAAATAAAGCCCAGCACTCGCTCTGGATACCTAAAACCGTAACGCAACCCCAACTGCGCCCCCCATGAGCCACCACTCACCAGCCATTGGTCGATATCGAGCAACTGCCTAATCGCCTCGATATCTTCAATCAGTGCTTGGGCATTATTGTCACGAAGCTCGCCATACGGCGTCGAATGACCACAACCGCGCTGATCAAAGGTCACCATGTGATAGTGTTTAGGATCGAAAAACTGCGTTAAACGAGGACTGCGAGCGCCGCCAGGGCCACCGTGAAGAATAACCACAGGAATACCATTGGGATTGCCATATTGCCCAATACTCAAGGTGTGAATAGAACTGACCGATAAAAATTGCTCTTTAAAGGGTTTTATCTCCGGAAACAACGGATTCATCTGTTAACTCCTCGGTTGTAGACTGGCTTTCATTAGCCTCTTTTGGGGCATAAAATTCAGGTAAACCAGCGGTAATTTCGGCGCCAATTAACACCACTATCCACGACAAATAGACCCAAACAAATAGAATCGGAATCGCCGCTAACGCGCCATAAATTGCTTGATAAGATGGGAAGTTACTAATGTATAAAGCGAAACCTTTCTTGGTGAGTTCGAATAACAAGGCAGCGATAATCGCACCCACTAATGCATCTCGCACTTTTACGCGCACATTTGGTACCAATAAATACATCATCAAGAAAGCCAAGACTGAGAAAAACAGCGGTAACCAACGTAAGAAAAATTCCATTGCCCCGCTAAATACGCCATCTTGCAATCCGCCTAATGAAATTGCATAAGAGGTAATAGCAATGCTGGCCCCCACAAATAGCGGCCCTAAAGTAATGACCATCCAATAAATTGAAAAAGAAATAATTAATGGACGCTTCTTGGGGCTTTTCCAAATCTGATTAAGGACTTTATCAATATTGGAAATCAGCATTAACGCAAAGACGACTAACGCACCAATACCAATGGCACCACCTTTTGAGGCATTATCAACAAACTCACCGATGGTGGTTTGAACGACATCGCCAGCAGCGGGAATAAAGTTGCCATAGACATAGTTTTCGATTTGCGTACGCATCGATTTAAACACAGGAAATGCCGATAAAACCGAAAAGATCACCGTTACCAGTGGTACAATCGATAGCAGTGATACATAAGCAAGGTAGCCAGCTACGATCCGCAATCGATTTTGTTTCGCACGATGAAATACGTGCATCACTAACGGCGGAATTGTCGCAATAATGGATTTAATATTGTCCACTGAAAATCTATTGTTCACTTGGCAGGCCTTTGCATTAAGAGTATTAGATATAATAACCAAACTACTTGAAATTGCACGAATTCAAGTCAATTGATAAGGATAAAACCATGAAAAGAAGCTTTTTATTTGCACTGGCTCTCGTCGGTTTAGTGGGCTGTCAAAGCGCCTATTACGGCGCGATGGAAAAAGTAGGAATCCACAAACGCGACATACTAGTCGACCGCGTTGAGGAAACTCGCGATGCGCAAAATGAAGCGCAGCAACAATTTAACTCGGCACTCGAAGAGTTGTCCGCACTGATCAACTTCGATGGCGGCGAATTAGAAACCATTTACAACAACCTCAATGATCAATACCAATCAAGCACAGAAGCCAAGGCCTTGGTATCAAAGCGTATCGACAGTGTCGAATCTGTTGCACAGGCGCTATTTGATGAATGGGAAGATGAGATTGACCAATACACCAGTGCCACGTTTAAGCGTAACAGCACCAAACAACTCAATGACACTAAGCGTCTTTACGCCCGAATGCTGCGCAGTATGCATCAGTCAGAAAAGAAAATGGATCCTGTTTTAGCAGCGTTGAACGACAATGTGCTCTACTTAAAACACAATCTAAACGCCAACGCTGTTAACGCAATAGAAGTTGAATTTAAGCAACTAAAACAAGAGATTGCCGTTTTGATAAAGGAAGTAAATCAGTCTATTGCTGAGTCTAATAAGTTTATTGAGACGCTATCTAAATAATAATCTCATACACAACTGAGATTTGGTGATAATTATAATTTTGATGAATATAGAGGGCATATTCGCGTCTTAATATTATTACCTTAAATTTAGTAGAAATACTGCAGCGCGGATCTCTCCCGTTATTTGTCGCCTTAAATTAGAAATTGGCCAATGCAAAAATCAGGGACGATTTTTGAGTATTTGCCGCAGGGATGCGGATCAAATACGGTATTGAATAGACAATTTATCATTTAAGATTAAGCGATAAATCGCGGGTCGCCTTTCTTTTGGTTACTTTTCTTTGTAAGTCTCGTCCTGAGACTTATCGCTTTGCGACCTGCTAGCGCAGTCTTAGAATATTCCAGATATTCTAGTGGCGACGCACAAATTTGTTTGGAACAAATTTGAATAGCCGCAGGCTACCCATCGGGTGAAATACATGGAAGTATTTCATTTAAGAAAAGTAACTGGTGTGCTATCGCTTAATTTGAATAAACAGCTAAACTCAATTAGCACACCAAATCGGCCCGAAGAGCTAAATAGTGCACAACCTGTAAATACTCTTATTGACCATCTATTTATCGCCCACCAGCTAAGTCGATAAAGGTGCCTGTGGCGTAAGAAGCTTCATCAGACAACAACCAAGCGATAGCATTGGCTACTTCTAGTGGCTTGCCGCCGCGTTGCATTGGAATTAACGGCGCTAACCTATCGACTCGTCCAGCTTCGCCGCCATCGGCATGCATTTGGGTATAAATACAACCCGGTCGCACACTGTTCACTCGAATGCCTTCTGCTGCAACTTCCAACGACAGACCTTTGGTCATGCTGTCCATTGCACCTTTAGAGGCAGCATAATCGACATACTCGTTTGGCGCCCCAGTATAAGAGGCTGCCGAGCTAACATTAACAATAGCGCCACCTTGGCCACCTAAGGCCGTCGACATGCGCTTAACGGCTTCACGAGCACAAATAAAACTACCAGTCACATTGGTTTTTAAAATTTGATCTATGCGCTCAGCAGTCAAATCTTGCAAGCGACATTGTTGCCGTAAAATACCTGCATTGTTTACCAACGCTGTTATGGTTCCTAATTCGCGATCTATAAATTCAAATAGCTCGACTACCTGCGACTCAACAGCAATATCAGCTTGTTTAATCACGACTTTTTCGGTTACTTGTAACAACTCTTGTTGTAACTCTGTTGCAGCGTCATGATTACCGCGATAGTTAATACAAAGATAATATCCTTGAGCAGCTAACGCGCGCGCTGTCGCTGCGCCAATACCACGACTGCCACCAGTGATTAGCGCTATTTTAGGCTGTGACTGCATCTTATGAATTCCCTTTGCTGGATTGTGCCTTGCGAATACTCGCTTGTGCTTTGCAGATAATAGTATCTAGATGATTGGCGAAGTTTTGGCGATCAGCCTGACTCAACGGCGCTTGGCCGCCGGTTTGTACGCCACTGGCACGCATAGTGTCCATAAAATCTCGAATGTTGAGTCGCGCTTTAATATTACTCTTGGTAAACAGCTCGCCACGAGGGCTTAACGCCTTAGCGCCCTTGGTGATGACTTCATCGGCGAGCGGAATATCACTAGTGATCACCAAATCGTTAGCCTCAACCTTTTTCACAATCTCATCATCGGCAACATCAAAGCCACTAACGACGGTTTGCGTTTTTATATAAGGAGATGGCGGCGTCGATAAGGCATGATTGGCCACCAAGGTCATAGGAATTTGCGCGCGATGTGCGGCGCGATAGAGGATTTCTTTAATAACGACAGGACAGGCGTCGGCGTCCACCCAAATATTCATAGCGCAAATAGACTCAAAATTAAAACTGCGCCTACTTTAGCGCCATATTTAACCAATTGATAGCGCGGAATTAAAACGCCTAATCAGATAATCGCTTTCAAAATGTAGGCAAAGCTCAACAAACTCATCGACGGGCTTGGTCGTTAGAATGCAAACTCGCTGATTGTCCGCCAATAGATCACCAACTTGATTTAACGGTTCATTGGCATCCAAATTCGCCACATTGGCGTCTCGGCGCACTAGCTCTACCACTTGCCCATCGATATCGTTGTCGAGTAATGCAATATCCGATTGCTGCATATGACGCAAAGCACCTAGTGACAACATTTGAGCATCATTTGTTACTTGCACCACATAAAGCTCGCCATCGACAGTTTGCGTTGCCTGCTCTTCGCGAAACAAGCGATTAAACAGCCCTTCAAGTTTTCCGACACTATCGCTATCGCCAGCTGAAAAGAAACGTTCCCAAAAGCGGCGGCGTTTGTTGCCATCAGTAAAGGCATCTTTAATTATCTGACGTTTACTTCCCGAAAAATCAGCTATTTTTCCTAAGTTTAGCGGAATTAAACTTTCTAAACGCTCACGCCAATAGCGCACTAATACGGGCGCTTTACCTTCACTGCTAATGGCATACACCATGGGACTGCGATCGATAATAGATGGGGTAATAAAGTGACAAAGTTCTTGTGAATCAACCACATTGGCCATTACATTAAGCGCTTTTGCACACCGACTGATTTGCGCATTGAGTGCTTCGTTAGCCGTTGCCACAAATACCAATTGGCGCCCTTCGAGCATGGACTCATCAAAAAAGCCATCGATATGAGTTACGCGGCCACTTTTAACAAACTCTTGAATTTCCGAGGATAAATCCGGAGAAACGACGCTAACACAAGCCTCACTTTTCAATAACAGCTCAATTTTTCGAGTAGCTACTTCGCCGCCACCAACCACTAAAACATTAAGCTGCTGTGTATCGACGAAAATCGGAAAATATTGCATCGGTATTCTCTGTAGCTTGCAGGTAGCCGTTGTTGTTAATGTTTTCTTCATCAAACTGGGCAACAACATCGCCAATAACGATTAAAGACGGCGGCTTAATGTCATGTTGTTTTACTAACTCAGGCAATGTTGTCAGCGTACCGCGAATGGTTCGCTGCTCAGGGCGTGTGCCCTTTTCAATAATAGCCGCTGGTGTATGAGGATTGCGGCCATGTTCAATCAGTTGCTGCCTAATGATAGGTAAGGTATTAATTCCCATATAGAAAACAATAGTCTGCGTATCAACACTTAGCGCCGGCCACGGTAAATCTAAACGTCCTTCGGTCTGTAGGTGCCCAGTGATAAAGCTACAACCTTGCGCAACACCGCGATGCGTTAAAGGAATGCCAGCATAAGCGGCACACGATGAAGCCGCCGTCATACCAGGTACAACGTGACAGCTCACTCCCTCAGCGAGCAAATGAAGCGCTTCTTCGCCACCGCGACCAAAAATGAAAGGGTCGCCGCCTTTTAAGCGCAATACGCGTTTACCTAACTTGGCTTGCTCTGCCAATAGCTCATTGATTTTGTCTTGTGTTAATCGATGATCGGCTTGCTTTTTACCAACGTAAATCAGCTCACAGTCGTCACTGAGCAATGCCATAATTTCGGCGCTCACTAAGCGATCATAAACAGCTACTTCAGCACGCTCGATAAAACGCAGTGCTTTAATAGTCAATAGCTCTGGATCACCAGGTCCAGCGCCAACAAGTGCCACCTCGCCTTTTGCGAATACACTTTTACTATCAATTTTGTCTATTAGTGTGCTCATTTGCTTATAACTCGATCATCGTAATAGCAAAAAGTTTATACCCCCAAGGAATAACGAACAACGAATTTAAACTTATTAGTTATAACAAACTCGCCATAGCACAAAAAAACCGCTGTATACCAATGGTATAACAGCGGTTTTTTTAAACAAATTAGCAGACAATTAATGCATGGTGCCACCAGCTTCATCAAACATCAGTCCTTCTAACTGAGTAAAAGCGGCTTGTTGATCGGGTAAATTAAACAGCACCATTAAGACAACCCATTTTAAATCATCTACCGAAAACGATTTACTTTCAATTTGTGTCGCACGTTCAATAACCATCTCACGGGTTTCAGCACTGAGCACACCAATCTTTTCGAGAAAATAAATAAAGCCACGGCAGTCTTGATCTAGCTTGACGCACTCGCTGTCAGTAAAAATGCGAACTGAATGAACAGGTTGCTGTGATAGTGCCGAATAATCTAGCCTTTCTTGCATATCGGCTAGCCCTTCAATCCACGCTAGCGCCTTAAATACGGCGTCTTTCTGAAAGCCCGCATCCGATAATTCATCAGTGAGGATCTTATTTTCCATCATCACATCCATCTCGCTATGAACATAGTTCTCAAATAAATACATTAGACATTCAAACATTAAGCTTCCCCCTGAATACGAATATAGCCGCCAGATTCAGCACTGACCCAGCCGGATAATTCAAGCATTAGAAGACGCTCAAGTACTTGCTCTACCGTCATTTCGCAACGCTGCGCAATAACGTCAACCGCGGTTACTTCATAGCCGACATTCGCCAATACAATATCGTCTGCGGTTGGAGAGTTTAAAGTTGTTTGATTGTTGTCATCTGAAATTTCAGCACTTACATTGTTGTCCCGAATAAGGGTGTAGTGAGAAAGCTCTTCTAAGATATCGGCCACGCCAGTGATAAGTTTAGCGCCTTGTGAAATTAATTTGTGGCATCCCGCCACTTTTGGGTTATTGATAGAACCAGGTACTGCAAACACCTCTCTGTTTTGCTCGGTGGCGAGTCGCGCCGTAATAAGTGAGCCACTTTTATCTGCTGCCTCGACCACCACAACACCAAGCGACAAGCCGCTAACAATGCGATTGCGCCTTGGAAATTGCACTGCTTTTGGCGTAATCTCTGGCCAAAACTCGGAAAGAAGCAATCCCGAGTTAGCAACTTCCTTTGCTAAGGTCGTATGAGACTTTGGATAAATAGTATTTAAACCACAGCCCATGACAGCGATAGTTGCTCCGCCACCAAGCAGCGCGCCTTTATGGGCAAAACCATCGATACCAGCCGCCAAACCGCTGGTTACGCAAATGCCTTGTTTAGCTAAATCACTTGCTAGACGCTTGGCGGTTTCTTTACCTGAAATAGTCGCAGTTCTGCTACCAACAATGGCAACTTGCGGTGCGTGAAGTAAGCCCTGATTGCCTTCACAAAACAGCAGCATCGGAGGTGAGGATATTTCTTTTAATAAGGTAGGATAATCATCGTCATAGTAACTAATGACGCTGCGATTGACTGCTTGAGACAGCCAATCTTCTATCGTTTGCAGTTTATCGATGGGAGGATTTTGCAGCAAAGTTATTTGCTGAGGGTTAAAGCCCAAATCAACTAATTCAGGCTCCGACAAAGCAAATAGTGAAAAAGGATCACGCCCCCGCAAGCGCTGTTCAAGGCGATAAACACCCAGCTGCGGCAAGAGATCTAATGTGAGGACCTGATGTAGACGTTGCATTCATTCTCCTTATGACGCCTAAAAGGAGAATGATTAATTTAAGATACAACTATGGATTAATTAATTCATCACCTAATCTAACAGGACGTTTGATATCGATAATTAAAGCATAGCTCAAATTTGAAAAGCTTCTGAAAACCATCACTTTGCCACGATAAACATTAGGCAATTTTTGAGTTTCGTCATCAACGAAGTACGCCTTAATGCGGTCATAAGAGCGGTAGTTTGCCGGATCGCGTACTACACCATCTGAATCTACAAACTGAATTTTTCCAGGTTGATAAGCACTAAATACATTACCTTGTTTAATACCTTGCTCACTGCCGCCGTCAATAATAACCACGTTGTGTAAACCCGACTCGCGATACAGCTTTGCAGAGCCAATTACCTCAGACGCTAGATCAGCTGGTGCCGCTTCCGGCATAAAGTAAGCTGGGAAATCATCTTCTGGCAACGGCATGATCACCGCACCATTACTCACTTGAGATTTAACGCTAGTTAGTTGCAGTTGGCTGATATCTGCCGATTCAACGGCGACACCAGTGGCGATAAGGTTTAGCTCTAAGCCAAGAGTTTGATTAGTTTTAGGCGATGAAAAAACGCGGCCTCGAGAATAAAGTCCATATTTAGCGTCTTTCACAAGCTTCTGATTAACGAACACAATATCAGTATTTTTATAGAAAACACTATTGCGCTCCGCACCTACTAACACAGGTAAATCGTCATACTCTCCCAAGGTAACAACTTGGTGTTCAGTCAAATGCTGCTGAATATCTTTTAGTGGAATAGTCGGAATAGGATTAACTTTTCGCGATTTACGGCCGTGGCGAGTCATTTTCAACTTAGGTTTGCCCCGCTCTACAACAAGACGTGGTTTGCCATCCACCATAACTAAATTGAGTACATCTCCGGGATAAATCCAATGAGGATCAGCAATCTGCTTATTCATGCCCCATAATTCTGGCCAACGCCAAGGAGTAGATAAGAACTTTGATGAAATATCCCACAGCGTATCGCCTTTCACTACCACATAGCGCTTGGGAGAATCTGCTTTAACCTTCAATTCGTCTGCATTTGCCCAGCTTGTTGTTACAACAAGCAGACACAAAATTATCACTCGCCACATAGCTTGATCCTTGCGTAAACTCTTGGGATAAAAATAAAAACATTTTGATTTAATCAAATTGCAACAACGATCTCAAATTAACCTTTGCTCCACAACAATAAAACTGTCAAAGCGCTGTTGAAATGTTTAAAATACCAACATAACACAGATTAATAGCGGACCTAACCCTAGATCGCTAGGATAAACGAGAAAAATTATGGCAGTCCTTACAGTTTTAAGATTCCCAGACAAAAGATTACGCACAGTTGCTGAGCCTGTTGCAGAAGTTACTAGCGAAACGCAAAAAATCATCGATGACATGCTAGAAACCATGTACGACGAGAAAGGCGTAGGCTTAGCCGCAACGCAAGTCGACATTCACCAACGCATCGTAGTAATGGATTGTTCAGAAGATCAAGACACGCCAATCATTATGGTGAACCCAGAAATCATCGCCCGCGAAGGCTCAATGATGAATGAAGAAGGCTGTTTATCTGTACCAGGCGTTTACGCTAGCGTAGAGCGCGCCGAAAAAGTAACGGTTCGCGCCCTAGATCGCGATGGCAAAGAGTTTGAATTCGACGCAGAAGAACTACTGGCGATTTGTGTGCAACACGAGCTAGATCATCTGCTAGGCAAGGTATTCGTTGATTACCTGTCGCCACTTAAGCGCAACCGCATCACTAAGAAATTAGAAAAAGAAGCTAAACTACTCGCTAAATAAGGATACAAGTTTGCAACCATTGCGAATTATATTTGCTGGCACTCCAGATTTCGCCGCAAAACACCTAGCCGCTTTAATTGAATCGCCACATGAAATTGTGGCGGTTTACACGAAAGAAGACACACCATCGGGTCGTGGTAAGAAACTACAAGCTAGTGCTGTAAAACAACTTGCACTAGAGCACGAGCTACCTGTTGTCCAACCTAAATC
This sequence comes from Psychrobium sp. MM17-31, assembly GCF_022347785.1. Classification (NCBI taxonomy): domain Bacteria; kingdom Pseudomonadati; phylum Pseudomonadota; class Gammaproteobacteria; order Alteromonadales; family Shewanellaceae; genus Psychrobium; species Psychrobium sp. MM17-31. The sequence goes on along the minus strand of NZ_JAKRGA010000006.1, from coordinate 31,823 downwards.
ACTGCGCAATGAAAATGCACAGACAGAATTGGCTACCTTTAATGCAGATCTGATGGTAGTTGTCGCTTACGGTCTTATCCTGCCACAAGAAGTGTTAGACACACCGCGACTTGGTTGTATCAATGTTCACGGTTCGCTATTGCCGAAATGGCGTGGCGCAGCGCCCATTCAACGTGCTGTTTGGGCGGGTGACAAACAAAGTGGCGTTACTATTATGCAAATGGACAAAGGTCTAGATACTGGCGCCATGCTATATAAAGCAAGTTTAGATATTGATGCCCAAGAAACCAGTGCTACGCTTTATGAGCGTTTAGCCGAGTTAGGACCTAGCGCCTTAGTTGAAGCAATAGATTTGCTTAGTGAAGGCAAACTAACAGCAGAAGCTCAAGATGACGAACAAGCTACCTATGCCCATAAGTTGTCGAAAGATGAAGCTAAGATAGATTGGAATGACAGTGCAGCACATATCGAGCGCTGTGTTCGCGCCTTTAATCCGTGGCCAGTATCTTTTTTCCAAGTAGCTGATCTCAATGTTAAAGTTTGGCAAGCTACAGCGGACTTAACGCCTGTTAGTCAAGCTGCTGGTACTATCATTAACGCCGATAAGAAAGGCATTGTAGTGGCGACTGGTGAAGGCACTATCACCTTATTGAACCTGCAATTCCCAGGTAAAAAAGCGATGGCGATTAACGATATTCTCAATAGCCGCAAAGCATTATTTGAAGTAGGCAGCCAACTATGAACTTACGTGCCCTAGCAGCACAAACGGTTGCCGCCGTACTCGAACGTGGCGAGTCTCTCGCCACAGCATTACCAGCAGCTCAATCGCAAATTGACAACCCCAAAAATAAAGCACTACTGCAAGAGCTTTGTTATGGAGTAATGCGTGAGTTAACTCAGCTAGAGTATTTTGTTAACACCTTGATGGATAAACCATTAAAAGGTAAGCAACGCATTGTTCATCACCTGCTTATCGTCGGTGCTTATCAGCTTTTACACACTCGCATTCCAGCACATGCGGCGCTTGGGGAAACCGTTGCTGCGGTAGATGATATTCAGCGTCCGAAATTCAAGAGTTTGGTCAATGGTGTGCTGCGTAATCTGCAACGCCAGAGTGAAGAACTGCGCGAGAACATGCCAACCAAAGGCCCTATTACCTTTAACCACCCGAAATGGTTAATCAAACGTGCTACGGCTGCTTATCCAAAACAATGGCAACAAATTCTCAAGGCTAACAATGAACGTTCACCGATGTGGCTGCGTAACAACAGTGCAATGCAAAGTCGTGACCAGTATCTTGCTCAACTAGCTGAGTTAGAAATTGAGGCTACCGCAGGCGCAATTGGTGATAACAGCATTTTGTTAGCCAATCCTGTGCCAGTAACCGCCTTACCAGATTTTGATAAAGGCGCTAGCTCGGTACAAGATATTGCCGCCCAACAAGCGGCTGAATTACTTGATGCCCAAGCAGGCGAACGCATTTTAGATGCCTGTGCAGCACCAGGTGGAAAAACTTGCCATATACTTGAATTGGCAAAAGATATTGAAGTTACAGCCTTAGATTGCGATCAAAAACGTTTAGATCGCGTTGCCCAAAATCTAGAGCGCATCGGCCTTGAAGCTACGCTAATTTGTGGTGACGGCACGGCGCCAGAAACTTGGTGGGACGGCAAAGAATTCGACCGCATATTACTCGATGCCCCTTGTTCAGCAACAGGTGTAATTCGCCGCAACCCCGATATTAAATGGCTGCGTCGCGACAGCGATATTGAGCAATTAGTCGAACTTCAACAACAAATCTTCGATGCGAGCTGGAAACTACTAAAATCAGGCGGTACGCTTGTTTATGCTACTTGCTCTATTCTCCCTAATGAAAATAGCCAGCAAGTTGCTAGGTTTCTAGAGCGTCATCAAGATGCTAAATTAATTCCATTACATCAAGGCGATACGCCACAAACGCCAGGATGGCAACTGCTGCCCGGCGACAATAATAGTGATGGTTTTTACTACGCTAAACTACAAAAACAATAAAAGGTCAGTCGCGTGAAAATAATTATCTTAGGCGCAGGACAAGTAGGCGGTAGCCTCGCAGAAAACCTAGTCGGTGAAGACAGCGATATCACCATTGTCGACAGCGACCGCGCGGCACTTGCCGAGCTCAAAGATAAATTAGACTTACGCGCCGTTCACGGCCATGCATCACACCCACAGGTGTTGTTAGATGCGGGTGCCGACGACGCCGATCTCGTCATTGCAGTAACCAACTCTGACGAAATCAACATGGCCGCGTGCCATGTTGCTTACTCTTTGTATAAAGTACCTACTAAAATCGCCCGTATTCGCAACGACGATTATCTACGTGTTGCTAAACATCTCTTTCACTCCAAGAAAGCCTGTTTTAAAGACGATAAGAAGCTGGAGAAAAAAGATCCTGCGGCAGGTTTTGTTATCGACGAGCTTATCTCGCCAGAAACCTTGGTAACTGGCTACATTCGCCGCCTTGTAGATTACCCCGGTGCATTACAGGTACTACAGTTCGCCAACAAAAAAGTCAGCCTAGTTGCGGTACGTGCCTACTACGGCGGCCCCTTGGTTGGTCACGCGCTTTCTGCACTGCGGGAGCATATGCCTAATATCGACGCCCGTGTAGCTGCCATCTTCCGTCAAGGTCGTCCAGTAAGGCCGCAAGGTACCACCATTATCGAAGCAGATGACGAGGTATTCTTTGTTGCGGCTACAGGCCACATTCGCGCGGTAATGGGTGAGCTACAAAAGCTCGAAAATCACTATAAACGAATAATGATTGTCGGTGGTGGTAATATCGGTGCAGGGCTTGCTAAGCAGCTTGAAGAAAGCCATCAGGTTAAGCTTATCGAGCGCAATCAGAAACGCGCCGAAGCCCTATCACAAGAGCTGACCGACGCGACGGTGTTTGTTGGTGATGGCGCCGATCACGAACTACTGAGCGAAGAACACATCGAGCAAACCGACTTATTCATCGCCGTAACCAATGACGATGAAGCAAATATCATGTCGTCGATGCTCGCAAAACGCATGGGGGCGAAAAAAGTCATGGTGCTTATTCAGCGTAGTGTTTACGCTGATTTAATGGAAGATACCAACATTGATATCACCATTTCACCGCAACAAATCACGATTTCAGCGCTGCTTTCTCACGTAAGACGCGGTGATATTAGTAACGTATATTCACTACGCCGTGGCGCGGCAGAAGCCATCGAAGCCATCGCTAACGGTGATTCCATGACATCGAAGGTTGTTGGTCGTCGCATCATGGATATTAAATTGCCGCCGGGGGCTACTATAGGTGCAATAGTGCGTGATAATGATGTGCTCATTGCTCATGACAAAACCGAAATCAAAACAGGCGATCACGTTATTCTGTTTTTAATCGATAAAAAACACATCGGCGATATTGAGCGCCTGTTCTCACCTAGCGCATTTTTCTTATAGTATTCATTTGGTTAACCACTTCATCGACGGCTTCATTAAAGCCGCTAAATGGAATAAATAAGTGGGCACCGTAGTGTTTTTCCAATAAAACCATTTGATGAAAAAATGGTGCTAATGGCCCAACGACCTGAAAGCCGGATGGCATCTTAAACGGTGCCAAATCAATTTGCGCCTCCTCAGCTGTTAAATCTCCTTGTGAAATAGCCAATGCCAGAATATCGCGATGCTCATGAATAATACGGCTAGCTAAGCGTGGCGAGACATTATCGATTAGCTTTTCTAAATCAATGATTTTTACACCAATATAGTGAATTTCTTTTTGTTGCAGTTGATAATAGAAACGAGGAATGTGGATGCGACTGATATTTTCCCAATCAAGATTCCACTGGCCATAACGATGAAAGTAGCGCAGGTGTTGCTGAGTTAGCTCTAAGCTAACAGACGGCTCAAAATGTTTAGCAATGCCAATAAAAAACAGTGAAACAGCCGCCAAACACACCAAACCAAATTGCAGTGACAATGATGGCCACCACAACTGCCCCAAGATAGCCAAAACCAGTAAAGCGACACCCGCCACCATAAAAAACTGCTTATAGTTAGGTGCCGGTGACTTTATCCGCAGTGGCAGCTTCATAAACTAGTCGTGATTTTCCAACAACGAATCAGCGAACTCGTCCACTTTTTGCCAATCGGTGTATTCGATATCCTTGCTGGTATCGGTTTCGCCACCCGTTATTTTCATGATTAAACGGATCATAAACTTGTCGAAAAAACCGTAACGACTATAGAGTAAAGCCCCCGCAAACACTGCAAGACTATGCGGCTGCCACGGCGACAAACTCATAAACTTCTTCATATAGGCATTGGTTTGCGGCGTGTTTTTCTCCGGTTTTCTAGCGGTTAAATTAACGCAGAAAAAACCGTTTTTTACTTGCTCAAGCTGCGCTTGATGCTTGTTTATAAACTGATAGAGCGCCTTGTTTAGATGGCCGTAACGGATTGAAGCCCCGATAATTACCTGACTGTAATCACTGCAATTTATCGCATCTGCCTCCGCCAACGACATCAATTTAGTTTCCTGACCACCTTGCGCCATACGCTGCGCCATGCGCTGACATATCTTTAGTGTTTGGCCATCGTGAGTTGAGTAAATTAGAGCAATAATCGACATTAGTTTTTCCAGAATACCGGCGTAAATAAGACAAGTAAGGTAAAGATTTCAAGACGGCCAAACAGCATAGCAATCACCAAAATCCATTTCGCAGCATCATTGATATCGCCATAATGCGCCGCGACCTCACCCAAGCCTGGGCCTAAGTTGTTTAATGATGCAGCGGTCGCACTAAACGCCGTAATATCATCGAGGCCGGTGAATAGCAGCGCTAGCATACAGATTACAAACACCAGCGCATAAGCGGCAAAGAAGCCCCACACTGCATCAACCACCCGATCTGGCAATGCCTTGCTACCCAAGCGAATTGCATAAACTGCCCGCGGATGCACCAAGCGCTTTAATTCACGTGCGCCTTGTAAAAACAGTAATACCACGCGAATAACCTTCATGCCACCACCAGTAGAACCAGCACACCCCCCCATAAATGATGCGAAGATTAGTAATAGCGGTAAGAATAACGGCCAGCCGCTAAAGCTTTGGGTACCAAATCCTGCGGTGGTTGACACAGATACCGCTTGGAATAAAGCATGATCGAATGCTTCGTCGACTGAGTTATAGATATTTTCGCGGTACAACACGGTAAATACGATAACCACCAGCGCCAACTGAAATAGGAAAAATAGGCGCATCTCAGGATCTTTAAAATACGAGCGCAGCATTTGTTTGGGACGAATAATCGCGGCGTAGTGAAGGCTAAAGTTAACGGCTGATATTAATAAAAATATTACACAAATCAGATTGATAAGTGATGAATCGAAATAACCAATACTAGCGTCATGGGTTGAGAAACCACCGATGGCAATGGTGGAGAAGCTATGACAAATAGCATCAAATGGCGTCATGCCCGCCGCCCAATACGCCAAGCTACAAAGCGTGGTCAAGGCAACATAGATATACCACAGCGCCTTAGCGGTTTCGGCAATCCGCGGTGTCATCTTGGAATCTTTTACGGGTCCCGGTGTTTCCGCGCGGTACAGCTGCATGCCACCAACGCCAAGCATTGGCAGTACAGCTACCGCCAATACGATTATCCCCATACCACCAAGCCACTGCAGCAGATGACGATAAAACAAAATCGCTTTTGGTAAATTATCTAACCCAGTGATAACAGTTGCGCCCGTCGTGGTCAGGGCAGAAAAAGACTCAAAGACACTGTCGGTTAAGCTCATGTCGGGCTTATCTGACAATAAGAAAGGAACCGCACCCACGCTGCCTAGCGCAAGCCAAAACATCACAACGACAACGAATCCGTCACGTACCTTGAGTTCGCGCTTATGCTCGCGGTTCGGATACCAACAAAACAAGCCGATGATGACACAAACCACAAAAGATTCGACAAAAGCAACACCACCACCATCGTCGTAATAAGCTGCAATTAACGCAGGAACCAACAAAGTGGTACTGAAAATGGTGATTAATAGACCAAGAATTCGAATCAGGGAGCGTGTTTGCATAAGTTCGAGGCTGTGTTGTTTAGTCAATGGTTATTAGCGCTAATGTATCATAGCTTAGAAATGAAGAATATCGCTTTGTTTCAGCTCAACTATTTTGACTTTTCATCATAAAAACATCAGCTTTTACTCATAGAAAAATCAATCAATTATCCAATTCTCTGGTTGTAATGTCGCGACAACAAAAACCACAAGGAACTCTCATGTTTTTATCCATGATTAACAGACTAGCCAGCATATTTGCACTTAGCTTATTACTCGCGAGCCATGCAACCGCTGAACATCAACTCAAACAGCATAAAATAGCGAGCAAATTCAGCAAACAAGCTATCGAATTGCGCGTTCACCTGCCGCAAGATTACGACGAAAAACAGCAATACATTCCGCTGTATACCACAGCAGGTGACAGACGATTAAAGAGTATGTTGGAACAAATCGATTGGATGAGCCACGTCAGTTTTGGTCCAATTCCGAAGATGATCGTTATTCAATTGCCCTATATTCCCGCACCGAACGAAGTGCCCATGAAAGACGTGCAAGCATCTGGCAACAATACAGCGATCACCATCGATGTTCTCGAACAAGAGATTCTGCCGCTGGTAAAGAAACACTATTCAATTTTGCCATTTAGCATTCTTGAAGGCTATTCCACTAATGCTAACTTGCCGCTAAATATCATGGCAGATGCACCGCAGCTGTTTAATGCCTATATCAGCATCAATCCAGCATGGGTCTTAGATAAGAACAATGTTATGACGAGACTTAAAAAACAACTGACCAGCGACCAGTTAAAATATCGTTCCGCTTATGTGTCCTTAGGTAGCTTCCATCAAAATAACGCGGCTTTTTCCGAATTTAAGCACCTAAGTGAGCAGGTAGATACCAAGTTGTCACTAACCTTAGACAAGCAAAGTGATATTAATTATTACACCGCGCCAATGGTGCTCTTTCCCAAGGCCTTAGAATTAGTCTTTAGTGATCGCAATCCAAAAGACTTGTCAGCGCTGGCCAAAGGCGGAATTGCAGCAGTGGATAGCTACTATCAGCAACTTGCTAAAAAATACGGCTACTCACTATCGCCAATTAACACTCTGCACGATCTCAGCGATTATTACGCTCAACACAACCAGCCTAAAAAACAAGTCCAAACCTTAAAACACATCCTCAAACTAAAGCCAGACAATGTGTTTTATCGGATTATGTTGGCAAACGTGTTTTTCGATAACAAACAACAAGCGCAATATCAGCACTACATCGACGAGGCATTAGCGCTGGCGAAAGCCGCTAACAATGAAGAGGCGATAGAGTATATTCAGCACATTATCAGCGAAAAAAGCTAATACTAATTATGTAGCTATAGCTAGTCTAAGAGCGCAAAATCTCGAATATTGCGCTTAAAGGCATCACTTAAAAAACGCCCAGTTTTTGGATCGACGTCCGTCATTAACAGGGTGTTTTCATCATAGTGACCAACACGTTTAATGGTTAACAAATCAGACGATAAGCGCCACACATTTTGCTGCTTATCTTGAAAATAAATACCGCTGTCAGTGCCAATGATAAAACGCCATTGCAGCTTCATATCTTTGGTTAATGCGATTGGTTCTGCGACGTATAAAGTGCCTTTTAAATCTATGTGCCGTAAATAACCATCGGTGCTATTGGTCAGATAATGCTGATCGCCGATACGCTGTGCCCACTGCGTATCAGTTTTCATGACTTTTCGAGTGCTTCCCGTGGTTAAGTTAATTTCCATTAACCACTGTTCATTATCTACTAATCCACTTAACAACGCCGTCGGCGCAGAACCCTCAAACCATTGATAAACTCTTAGTGGTTTTGCCGTTAAATTAACGCGCTGAGCTTGCTTTCCTACGACTTTGCTCCAAAGCTCGTCACCAGCAACAAATACCAATGAATTACCCTGTGGACTCCATGCATAAGACGACACATCGGACTGACTATTAGTCAACTGCTGAGTTTGTTGCGTCGATTGCAGCCATAATTGGACGCCGCCATTGCGATCTGAGAGTAAACTCATATCTTGGTGTTGTGGCCGAAAGCGAGCATCAAAATCTCGATAAATCGAGCGCGCTATTGATTGAACGCTTTTCTGCGAGTTTAAGAGCTGGGCCGAATGAACATCCCAATCTTCACGCCCTAACTCGACAATGAGTCGGTCATCATAATTTATAACAGCAAATAACTTATCTCTACTCGGAATAGCGATAGTGGATTCTTCGTTTCCAACTTCAAAGATCTTCAAGCGCTGCTCAGCGGCAATAATCACTTTTGATGGTGTGTGCCACCTAACATTTGACGATGAAAGCTCCTTGCTAAGCGGCCATTGTTGTAACACCTTAAACTCGTTATCTTCAAGTTGTCCAACCGTGAGATAAGGCTGAGTTTCATCGGCGCTAATAATGGCTAGCTTGCCGCTTTGTGGTTCAATCGCCAAACTATTCAATTTACCTAGCTCAAGCGCAATATCACGCATAGTACCTTGCGATAAATCATGACGTTGTAATGAGATTTTGCCTTGATAATCACGATAAATCGTCAATACTTGCGCCGCATTCAGCGCATTTGGCGTTGTCATAAAGCCGCGCTTACAAGGGATCAACGTTTCTACACTTAGCGAGTCAAGGGTGAGCTTGGCAACTTCACTGCACTTGATTGCTCCATTCAAACGCAAGCGACTAAACAATAACGCATTATTGTAATGATCAAATGACAAGCCGCCTTCAATCCATAACTCTCGTGCTAATACTTCTGAGCTGCCATCACTAAGATTTTGACGGACAATGCTTAATTGGCGAGGGTTATCCCCTTGAATATAAATCAATTTACCATCAACAATTACGCCGCCATATTGCGCCTCATCGGCACTGGTAAGCATCTTCAGTTGTTTTATTTTCGGCGTACTGTCAGGTGATTGCTGAGTCGGCGGTTTCAATAAACCAAAGGCCAGCGCCAAAATCGCGATAACAATCAATGAGTAACTTTTAAAACGGCTATTCGTGGCAACACTCGCCACCGGATTCTTATTAACCTTAGCCACCAAGCTATAACCGAGTTTAGGATGAGTTTTGATGACCGATTGCGACTTAGCATCGTCGGCAAAAACCTTGCGCAACTGAGCGATACACCGCTGCAAAGCATTCGGTGCAACGACAACTTCTCCCCACACAGCATCGAGTATTTTCTGCTGCGTAACCACATCCCCATTGGCTTCGACTAGTACCTTAAGTACCGCCATCGCCTTTGGCTCAACCGATTTGATATCTTTACCGAAAACGACTTCGCCACGTTGCCAATCGACGCGATGCCCTGCTATCCACTGAACGGTTTTCACTGGCTAGCCTCTTCTTTTAACAGCAAAATACGCGCTTCAAAATAATCAGGAAAATGGCGATAAGTATTAATGTAATCACCCCAGTTATAGAAATAACCTCCCAAATAATCCAGCTGATACTGGTTGTTTTCAAACGCTCCCCCCGTATCAGCCAGCACCACCAAACGATGCTGATTATTGTGGCTTAGCATAATAAGCTTGCCCAATCCCAAGTGCGCTAAATCCCCTGCCACTGTCACTAACGGCTTAATAGGAATCTTGTAACTGGCGTCTTTACCATATCCCAATACACTTTGGGTTTTCTTGAAATACCAATAGCGACCTTGCTGCTCTTTCTTGAGGTTGCGATCATAAGCAATACCATTATTACGGTGCACATTAAAAAAGTGCTTTGGATTACCCGCCGCATCTTCGATCATCACAGTGCCCTGCATCAAGGTATCTTCTAAATCACTTCGAGATAACCACACCATAGGCTCTGCTAATTCTTTTTTATCTAATACACCAGACAAGACTTGCTGCTTGGTGTATTGATAACGGGTAATGTGGTCTTTTTTAGCGTCCGCCTGTTCTAGCGTTAATGACGCCTCATCATGGGGAATTTGATACAGCGCATGCGGTGTCGACTCAGACTGAGTAGCACTGCCCTTGGCTTTCTTAATGTAATACTTAGTTAATAGTAAATGACCGTCTGGAATATTCTGCAACAAAGGTTTTTGATGGGAAAACTTAGCCACCTGCTGCTGATCTGGTAGCCAACGAACCATCTCAAAATGACGGTTGATGAAGTTGATATTATGTAAACGAGATTGTCGCCCCGCTTTCTTATCTTGCTGATTTACTTTACAAATAAAAGCTAGTGTTGCCTTTACGCGCGCTAAATCACCACCGAACTGCTGGCTAATTCCTGCGTGATTAGCATGGCCGTCATAAGCCTTGCCCTTATCGAGATAATTAATAGTGCCAGAGGCGACATCACATAGGTCGTCACTACTTAACGGCGTCATTGCTCCTGAAAGCGCTTTGTTTTCAATAGTGAAATTGCTTGCTTTAGCCACCAATGGATGACTGACAATTAAAAACAGGCTAGCGGTTAACAACTTGAGATTCATACGGTTACATTTATTTGATTTACGTTCTGCAGCTAGTATGTCAAAGTGACTAAAAAGAACCAACCAATAAGCGTATCGATAATGAAATTAACAACATTATTAAGTGCAAGTTTGTTATGGGGAAGCTCATTGGCGATTGCCGATGAACACAAAAGCCCATTAACGGTCACTCCTGTTGCTAAGCAACTGCACGTTATTTATGGTCAAGGCGGTAATATCGCTGTAAGCCATGGCAAGGACGGTTTATATATCATTGATGATCAATTTGCTCGTTTGTCAGACGAGATCAAAAAAGCCTTGGGCAACATTCAAACCAATCGCGCCGAGTTTGTAGTAAGCACTCATCATCACGGCGACCACACCGGCGGTAACGAAAACTTTGCCAATGATGGCAGTCATATTATCGCTCATCACAACGTGTATAAAAGGCTTGAACACAAGCACGGTAAAAACTCTAAGTTCTTACCTGTACTTAGCTTTGGTCACGACATGACACTGCACTTTAACGATGAGAAAGCCAACCTAAAGCACTATCCTCACGCCCATACCGATGGCGATTCAGTTATCTTTTTCACTAAGGCGAATGCGGTACATCTTGGCGATATTTACTTTAACCTCGGTGGATTGCCTTTTGTCGATGTCGATAGTGGCGGTAGTTTAAGTGGCGTAATCGATGCAGTCGCCGATATATTGAAACAGGTAGACAACCAAACCATCATTATCCCCGGGCACGGCCAAGTTACTAATAAACAAGACTTAAAAAAGTATCTCAAACTACTAAAACGAGCTCGTAGTTTAATGGTTGAGGCGATGAGCGATGGTAAAACCATGGAGCAAGTCGTCACAATGCGTCCGCTAGCACCACTGAAGCTCAAATACAGCAGCTGGCTGCCAGAGGAGCGCACCACTAAGTTATTTTATCGTAGCTTAAGTAACAAACACACTGCGACTAAGCATCATCATTAAAAGAGAGAAATTGTCGCACCTTGGCAATAACTGGGGTGCGATAGTCTTCTAACTCAAAAAACAATTCATGACGCGCGCCGTCTACTGCCATTTTTTCGATCAGTTCAGGATTCATATTGGCAACAAATTCATTTTGCGCCTCATTGTCGACGATGGTTTCTGCACCAGCTTGCAATAATAAGGTCGGAATAGTGATCTTTGGCGCATCAGCAATACAAGCTTTACAGGCAATAAGTGACGTCTGGAGCCAATGGTAAGTGGGCGAGCCTAATTGCAGTTGCGGATTATCATCATAGATCTGACGAAAATTAGAATAACGTGCTTCGTCTTGCGTTAATTCGTTCTCTTCAAACGCTGCGTTGTCATACGGCTTGCCACCAAGCACATAGCTCGATTCCCGCTGCAATAACTTATCCGCCATTAATGCCGCATTGGCGATCTGTTCCACCACAAATTGTGGCGCAGGCAATAAAATACCGTGCATTGGGCTGGCTAAGATCAGGCGCTCAATTTGATGTACTTTTGTCTGCACGTAACGAGTAGCGATTGTTGCCCCCATCGAATGTCCGAGCAAAATGTGATGAGTATGCTTGTTTGGCAACACCACGTCATCGATGTACTTTGCTAAATCTTCGACGTAATAAGAAAATTCTTCAACATGACCTTTGTGATGATTATCCAACAACCGCTGCGACAAGCCTTGTCCACGGTGATCTAGCATATAAACACTGTAACCAAGTTGATAGAATTCATTAATAAGTGACTGATATTTTAAATAACTTTCAGTACGCCCGTTCACCATAATCATCGCAGGTGACGCGCCTTCTTGCACCATGGCACAATAGTGAATTTCGATATTGTTAGTGCCTTGGAGCGTACTTTGTTGTAAATTCCCTAACCAGTGACTCATTGTTTTTCCAACTAATTTTTGAATAGGTATGATGCCAGAACATGGATACTAGCGACAAGTACAACGCCGTAGAAGAGCAAATTTGTGCAACCACCAACATTCCCTTCATCCAGTTTTCACAAGGCGACATGCCCTGCCTATTTATTCATGCCAACGGCTACCCTAGCGCCTGTTATAAGCCCTTGTTAGAACAACTACAAGGTTATGATGTATTAGCGCCACTTAGTCGTCCGTGTTGGGATGACAGCGACCCATGGCAAAACAATCAATGGCCGGTACTCGCCGCCGATCTTGTAAAGTTCGCGCGCGCCCACCAGCAAAATCAACCTTTCCATTGCGTCTGTCATTCAATGGGCGCTATTGTGTTATTAATGGCAATTGAGCAAGCACCTGAATTATTTGGAAAAATAGTATTTATCGATCCAATATTCTTACCCACTCCACTTGTAAAACTCGCAAATTGGCTACCCAATAAATTTACCCGCAAAACTAAGATGATAACCAAAACTCTTGGCAGGCCAGATACTTGGGACAGCCTACAACAAGCCTTTGATTTTCATCGCAGTAAGCGAGCCTATCGCGCATTGCCCGATCCAGCGTTATGGCAATATATTGTTGGCGGCACCAAAGCCGTGGGTGAACAATGGCAATTGAAATACAGTAAGCATTGGGAGGCGTGGTTCTATCAACACCCTCCTTATGCGTGGCCAATGCTACGCAAGCTCGACAAACCATTTTTAGGACTGCGTGCCGAGAAGTCTGAATTCTTAACGCCTAAGTCATGGCAAAAATGGCAAAAAATAAAACCCCATGACACCTATATTGAATTTCAGGGCCAACATCACTTATTACCGATGGAAGCACCGCGCGACGTGGCCCATGCCATCTTAGATTTTCTTGAGTAGTCGATTCAATAGCTGCTTGGCGCACTTTACATCATCCGCCCTAGCAGCTGATTGAGTGCGGTAATTTACCCGATTGTAAAACGCCGTAAATTCCTTAATTTCTTTTGATAACTCAGGATGTTGCGCACAGATAACCGCTTCAAACTCGCTGGCAGTGTGATGATTTTCTCGCACCACACCCCGTCGAGCCATCTGTTTGATCAGCGATTGATACACGGCTTCAAATTTGTCCTGCATCGTAGGCCGCTGCCAGCGAAAACCACTTTGCCACCACAGTAATAAACCTATTGCTGCCATCAGAAATAGCGTGAAAGCGACAATTCGCAAACCTGTTAGTTTTCCTAGAATCATTTGCAGCAGCTGCATTTGTTTTTCATTGTTATATTCAACAACCCAACGGCTCCAATAAAACTCAATATCCGCTAAGGTTAAACGCAAACTATTGAGCCATGGGTTTTCCTTGTAGCGCACCAAACTAAAGGCATTACCACCTAAAAAGGGTTGGGCGGTTTCATTGTCGAGACTCGAAATTACTCGCTCAGGCGCTATGCTCGCCGTTGGATCGACGCGAGTCCAACCAGCGCCTTCAATCCAAATTTCGCTCCAAGCATGAGCATCATATTGATATACATTGAGATATTTAACTTCTTCATTCCACTCTCCTCCTTTATAGCCCGTCACTACACGCGCTGGAATGCCCGCATAGCGCATCATCAAGGTAAAGGCACTGCTGTAGTGAGAACAAAAGCCACGCTGCGTTGAAAACAAGAATTCATCGACACTATTTTCTCCGAGCAACGGCGGCTCTAAAGTGTAATAAAATGGCTGCTGGTTGAAGTGTCGCAATACCGATTCAGCAAACTTAAGATCAGAGGCAAATAGCGGCCTTTGCTGTGCAACCCAAGCTTTAGTTTGTAAATTACTTTGCTCTGGTAACTGGAGATTACGTGCTCGCTCTGCTTTGGGCAGTGCCAGCTTGCTGGCGAGTTGCGGATAACTCACCACGTTATAAGCCGTTGTAGAAGCCAAAGGCGTCGCAGACTTTAACGTTAAGTCCGCCATTTGTTTAACATCGTTATCGCGACTTGTCGCGACATTCAAACCAAACAACCAATGTTGATTGCTCGACTTAGCAATAATTCGATAGCTAATACTTGGCTCACTGCTCAGATCAGGCCAAGTTACCTCATCTTCATAAGGCTGCCAGCGCGAACGTCGCTCTCGTTGCTGCCACGCTCGGCCATCAAAGCGATCTAACACCAGAGCACGCCAATAGCGATCTCGCTCAGGCACAGGCTCGCCGTCGAAAGTTACGCTAAACGCCAATTTAGAGCTACCACGTAAACTAGCAATATCCCCCGGCGACATATTGTCAGATAATCCCGTTGTTGCACCGCCAGCCATGGTAACCGACCACAGCGGCCCGAGCTGCGGCATTATCAAAAACAAACTGATAGTCATTGGCAACGACAACGCAGCAATTTTACCCGCCATCTTCATTTGCTGATGCCATTTCATTTGCGGCGCGTGCAGTGCCACCAAAATACTCAACTGCAACACCACCAGCACGGCAGCAACTAGGGTAGTCGCCAGCGATTCGCTGTAAATAAAGGTTACAGCAATAGTAATAAGGCCAACTAAGACCAATACAAATACATCGCGCTTTTGCCGTAACTCAATAAATTTCAAACCATAAGCAAGCAGCAATAGATTGACCATATTTTCCATCATGCCGCTGCCAAGGCTAGAGACAATTAACATCGCCACCGCAGAGATGGTTAAGCCATGATGAGCAAGGCGATTAAACACGCTGACCTTGCCGATAACATAAAGCCAGCGCCAGCCAATGGCGACACCACTAAACAGCAGAATCCACCACGGCGTATGTTCAAACAACATCAGCAGGCTAATAAAATAGGCGGCCATCATCCACACGATAATATGACGATTGACCAACCACGAACTATTCATAATCAGCTCCGTTAACGCCATAGGTCGCAAGCATGGTAAGCGCATCCAATCGGTGTTGATTGCCGTGGCCAATAGCCAGTTTTTGCGCGCCTAGTAATAAGCCAAACGGTTGGCTTAAGCTGGAAAAGTAATTAACTAAATACGCCAAATAACTCAATTTCAGTTCTATATTTTGGCCATCGATATCCGCAATATCTAACCATTGTGGCTCACCTAAGGTCTGTTCAAACTGCTTAGTTAACATACCCTTACCCTGTGCCAGCTGTTTCCACGCCACACGTTTCAAAGATTCACCTTCACGATATGGTTCAAGTCCTGAAAAGCTGTCGCCACTGGTCGTGCGTTTAGAATCATAAGCACCATCGCTTTGTTCAATCGCCGATAATTGCTCGGCATAAGGTAGCGACTCAGGAAACACAATAAGACGTTGCTCAAACTCTAAATTAGACCAAGCTCGAAAAATTCCTAGCGGATAATGACTGGCGACTATTAAGCGTGGCAATTGATGAACACCGCGCTTTTTTTCGTGCAACGTCAAGGCAACATTGGTTTGATGGCCAACTAATGGCACCGATTGCAATGGTTGGCGCTGATAACAAAAATCTATCGCGTGTTTATCTTGCTCACTGCTTAGATGACATTCGACACTAACCAGCTGCCCCGCTGTGTATTCTTGTCGTAATACAGGCTTTATTTGCAGTCCTGCCATATTTTGATAGCAAAACAGCATGGTGGTAACAAATAGCGAAAAACAGAAACTGCTTAAAATAATGACCAAGTTATTCTGATAGTTAACGCCCAAGATAAACAATAAGATATTGAGCACGAGGAATACGACACCAAACTTGCTCGGCAAAATAAAGATATTACGACGATGCAAGGTTACCTGTGATTGCACGGGTATCCGCCTTTTCAACCATTTGAGCCACCGCTGCTGAAATAACTTTTTCACGAGGTATTATCCCAAGGGGTTAACGCTGTGAAGCAATTGTTCACTCAAACTCTGCGCTTGAGGACTAGAAGCCCCGCGCAAGCGATGTTCACACACCGCAGGAATAACCGCCTGCACATCTTCAGGCAATACGTAATCACGCCCTTCGATGAAAGCCCAAGCCTTGCTCGCCGCCAATAGCGCCCGCGAAGCACGAGGTGACAATGGGTGTGCATAGTGGCTGTTGCTACGCGTCTCATTGACTAATCGCAGAATATAATCCAACACCGCATCGGCCGCAGTCACTTGATTGACCTGTTGCTTAAGCTCACTGAGTTGCTCGCTGTTAATTACCTTAGCTATTGTTGGTTGCTCAACTTGATTAAGCATTGCCTTTTCGGCATCGGCACTTGGATAACCCAAAGTCACTCGCATTAGAAAGCGATCGAGTTGCGAATCTGGCAATTCAAAGGTACCGGAATGCTCCAGTGGGTTTTGAGTGGCAATAACAAAAAATGGCTGCGGCAAGGTATAGGTTTCGCCATCAATACTCACTTGTCCTTCCGCCATAGCTTCGAGCAATGCGCTTTGTGTCTTGGGACTGGCGCGATTAATCTCATCCCCTAATACCACTTGGCTAAAAACTGGGCCTTTGTGAAAAGTAAATTCATGACTGTCTTGGTTGAAGATCGACACACCAAGTAAATCGGCAGGCAACATATCACTGGTAAATTGCACCCGTTGATATGATAGACCCAATGAATGAGCCAAACTATTTGCCAAGGTGGTTTTGCCAACACCGGGAACGTCTTCAATCAACAAGTGACCACCGGCCATTAAGCAGCATAATGATAACTTTATCTGTTGCTGCTTCCCCAAAAGGACGCGGTCGATCTGCTCAACCAGAGGCAAAATAGCTGAATTCATTTAATCTTCTTATTTCTTGAATTAATTACTTCCCATCCTAAAACAAATGAAAACTAAGCGGTATACTTAGCCAAAATAATTTTTGGACCATTTCATGCTAAGTTATCGCCACAGCTTTCACGCCGGCAATTTCGCCGATGTACTCAAGCACCTAGTACAAGTTCTCATCATTGAAGCACTCCAACAAAAGCCAAAACCTTTTATGTATTGCGACACCCATTCGGCGGCTGGTCGTTATAACCTGCGTGATAAAACGAGTGAAAAAACAGGCGAATACAAAGACGGTATCGGCAGAATTTGGCAACGTGACGATATCCCAGTGGTTATGAGCAGCTATATCGAAATGATTAAGTCCTTTAATCAAACAGGTGAGCTAACCCAATACCCCGGCTCACCACTGGTAGCTAAATCGCTGATTGGGCACAGCCAACGAATGGAGCTCACCGAACTTCACCCCGCTGATTTAGCACTGCTTGAACAAGAATTCGCTGGCGATAGAAAAGTGCGCATTCAAAAGACTGATGGTTACAAAGGATTAAAAGCCAATATGCCACCAGCACAGCGCCGCGCCTTGGTATTAATAGATCCACCTTATGAATTAAAAACCGAGCATCAAGATGCTATCAAAGGTATCGTCGAAGCCCATAAGCGCTTTGCAACCGGTATCTATGCGCTATGGTATCCTGTCGTCTCGCGACGCCAAGTGGAAAAGTTTTGTGACGATTTTAAAGCACAAGGCATTCGTAAAATTCTGCGCATTGAACTCAATGTAAAAGCCGACACCGAAGAATACGGCATGACAGGCACAGGCATGATTGTAGTCAATCCACCATGGAAGTTAGAACAGCAAATGCGTGAAACATTACCGTGGCTAATGGAGCAACTAGCTCAAGACGACAAAGCTAGCTTTAAAGTTGAATGGTTGGTGGAAGAATAACGCCGTCTTATTGCTGTTTTAAGCGTCGAAGCTTCTCAATGATTAGTCCGATAAACATCACCGAGAATGCAAGATTTAGCTGATCAAATTCAGCGTAATAAACCAAATTAACAACAGCCAGCAACGCAATAAAAAACCACAAAACAACTATCCTTATAATGAGTGACGAGAAGATATTACACATTAGCCACTGATAAATAAAGAGAAAGACTTGAGGTATTTTTACAGCCAATTTTAGTAACTACGATAATTTGCAAACAATAGATTACACGTGTAATCTATTGTTTTTTACTTAACCTGAGTTCGGGTTATCTTTATCGGTTATTAAAATGAAAGCTATCGTTTATACACTTTTATGTTGCTTTTGCTTATCTGGCTGCGCCACTAAAGTACACTTGATCACCCAAGGCTATTCAGAACAAGAGCGTCAGCAATTCGTTGTTACCCTGTCACAACAAGGGTTTAATGTTCGCGAAGCCGATATTGTGATGCCAAATCACTTTCCTAGCACAGTTATCTCCTTTCATCCTGCGCATCCCAAACCGACCGATATAGAGAAATTAAAGAAATTTGTCGCGGCCAATGAATTACCACAGGCATTAGAAATGCAATTTGGCCAAAAGCGTCATTTTTACAATCAAGGCAACATCGGCCTCTATTTACGTCATCCCGATATCAACCTTAATGAAACACTGCCGCTTTATGTGCGCTCATTTAATTGTGGCAAACAACAAGCAACCTTATTCTTTAGCCCCGACCACAAACTGGAACTGGAATACGACGTCCACCGCAACGGCGATTACCGCTTAGTCTTTAAACGAGGCTTTTGGGCATTTGACGGCAGCATAGTCACCGCCAACTTTAAGGATTTAGCACCTGTGCGTTTTATACAAAGCGAGGCAATGCGCGATACCCCCATGGGACCGCGAGAAGCTTTGGTTTACACACCAATAAAAAAAGACCACCCCATAAAACAGCTTAACTGTCCTTACGAAGTGGTCTTTGTTAATTAGCCTGAGGTAAGGCTAATTAATCTGTTAGTAGCCTAAAGGCCTTTCTGTGAATAAATAGTAACTTTGTCCGCTACAAATTTCACATTGATGTTTTTGCTATCGTCGCCCCATTTACATTGTTTCATGCCAAGGGTTTCATCACATTCAGCAGGGTTGCCTAATAGCGATTCAACTTCCGTGTAATCCATACCTACTGCTAATGCGTCGTAATTTTCTTTGTTGATCTTGCCACAAGCCGCTAACAAAAAGACTGCGCCAGCAATTAATAGTTTATTTTTCATAATATATCCTTACACCCAGTCTCGTACTGGTAGAAATTGTGAATATAGATTCGCTTCTTCAGAATCTGGTTCAGGGGAATAACAATACTGCCATCTTACCAATGGCGGCATCGACATTAAAATGGATTCCGTACGGCCACCACTTTGTAAACCAAAGTGCGTGCCGCGATCATACACCAAGTTAAATTCAACATAACGGCCACGGCGATACAGCTGGAATTGACGTTGTCGCTCACCGTATTCAGTATCTTTGCGCGCTTTAACGATCGGAAGATAAGCCTCTATAAAGCCATTGCCCACCGCCTGCATGAAGGCAAAGCTTTGCTCGAAACCATCTTCATTGAGGTCGTCGAAAAACAAACCACCAATACCACGTGCTTCATTGCGATGTTTGAGGTAAAAATAGTCATCACACCACTTTTTGTATTTCGGGTATTTATCACTGCCGAAAGGCTCACATAAATCCTTAGCCGTTTGGTGCCAGAATTTACAGTCTTCCTCATTGCCGTAGTACGGTGTTAAATCGAATCCACCGCCAAACCACCAGATAGGATCTTCACCTTCTTTGTAAGCGATAAAGAAACGAACGTTAGCGTGGGACGTCGGCACATAAGGATTATTCGGATGAATAACCAACGACACGCCCATGGCTTCATAGCGACGACCAGTCAACTCAGGGCGAGCAGCGGTTGCCGAAGGAGGTAACGTATCTCCCATCACATGCGAGAAATTAACGCCAGCTTGTTCAAACACCTGACCACCGGTCAACACTCGACTTTCACCGCCACCGCCTTCTTCACGCTCCCAAGCATCATGCTCAAAGCGCACGCTTGGCTCTTGGCTTTCTAGCCCTTCACAAATACTCGCTTGAAGCGCTAACAGATAGTCTTTTACAACTTGCGCTGAAATCTGAGTTGTCATAATTAAATGCCTTTTAAAAATAATTTAACGGTAACACTGACCGCTAATTGCATCGACAATGGTCGATGGTTTGTCAAAACCAAGAGTCTCACCTTTGACAACGAAATCCAATTGTTCGACGAGTTGAGGGTCAAGCGTCTGCCACGTCGTCGCAGGCTCTAGCCCCGATAAATTAGCGCTTGTAGAAACGATGGGCCTACTAACCGCTTCACACAAGGCTACAACATCTGACTGATCCGTCACTCGCACCGCAATACTATCGAATTTACCCGATAATAACGGCGCCAAATTCTTCGATTTAGGCACAACTTGAGTTACGCCATTTGGCCAGCGACTAAGCATCGCCGATATCATATCAGGAGTTAGGCGATCTTTATCGATATAAGGTGTCAATTGCTCGAAACTGCTAGCCAATAGAATCAGTCCTTTGCTCGGGTCCCGCTGTTTCATCGCCAACAATCGCTCAAGCGCTTGGTTATTGTCGGGATCACATCCCACACCAAACACCGCTTCCGTCGGATAAGCAATGAGTCCACCAGCTAAAAATGCACTTGGCGCATCACAATAATTCACTGTTAAATCTCGCTAAAAACTCTCTAAAAAATAGTGCCGCAATTTTATCAAGATAATTGGTCTACAACTAGCGCCAAGTTTGATTCCGATCTCATTAAAACCTGTGTATAATCCCCGAAAAATGTGACCTAGCACACACTATCATCCACCTCATAAAGGCGTAAAAATAATGACTGTCGGTATTATCATGGGTTCAAAATCAGATTGGCCAACTATGCAACATGCAGCACAAATGCTTGATTCTCTTGGTGTTCCATACGAAACCAAAGTGGTATCTGCGCATCGCACGCCGCATTTGCTTGCCGAGTACTCTGAAACAGCCAAAGAGCGTGGATTAAAAGTAATTATTGCTGGCGCAGGTGGCGCAGCGCATTTACCAGGTATGGCAGCGGCTTACACCAGCCTCCCAGTACTCGGCGTGCCAGTGCAGTCTCGCGTATTAAGCGGTAAAGATTCACTACTATCTATTGTTCAAATGCCTAAAGGCATTGCTGTAGGCACATTAGCGATTGGCGAAGCGGGTGCCGCCAATGCTGGTTTAATGGCTGCGCAAATTATCGGTACTCACGATGAAGCTATCATGGCGAACGTTGAGGCCTTCCGCAAAGCGCAAACCGAAAGTATCTTAAACAACCCAGATCCAGCGGCCGAGTAGGATAATTTGATGAACGTTTTAGTATTAGGTGCCGGCCAACTAGCGCGTATGATGGCATTGAGTATTAAGCCACTAAACATTGAAGTTTTGGCCTATGACGTTGGCTCTAAACAAGTGGTAAATCCGCTTGCTCCGCAACACCCTGTATGTGACTTAGCCGCAGGAATCGAGCGCGCCGATGTTATTACCGCCGAATTTGAACACGTCGCTCACGATGTACTGGCGTTATGTGAAGCTTCTGGCAAGCTCAAACCAAGTGCGCAAGCAATTAAAATTGGTGGCGATCGCCGTTTAGAGAAAGCACTACTCACCACTTGTGATGCCGCGAATGCTAAACATCACATCATTAGCTCAGAGCAAGATTTTCAGACTGCTATTGAAGCGCTTTCATTACCTATAATTTTAAAAAGTGCCCTTGAAGGCTATGACGGCAAGGGACAGTGGCGTCTAAAATCAAAAGAAGATGCAGCTACAATTTGGCAAGACATCGAGCGCTTCATTAGCAGCAATCCAAAGCAAGGAATTGTCGCCGAACAAATGGTGCCATTTTCACGCGAAGTATCGCTAGTTGGTGCACGCAGTGTAAGCGGTGAGGTAAAAACTTACCCACTTACCGAAAACCATCACACCGACGGTGTACTGTCAGTGTCGACAGCGCTCGCAGATGAGCCGCAACTGCAACAACAAGCAACAGAAGTATTTACCCGTCTTACTCAAGAAATGGAATACGTTGGCGTATTGGCGATTGAATTCTTCCAAGTTGGCGATCAACTGCTGGTCAATGAAATCGCGCCACGCGTTCATAATTCAGGTCACTGGACCCAACAAGGCTGTGATTGTAGCCAATTTGCCAATCACATCCGCGCAGTATGCGGCTTACCACTTGGTTCTACTGAGTTGGCGCGTCCTACAGCCATGATTAATATTTTGGGTGAAGATACTCTTCCGCAAGCGGCCTTGGGTATGGATGGTGTAAACGTACATTGGTATGGCAAAGAAAAACGTGCGGGTCGCAAGATGGGACACATTAATGTGTCGGGTAAAGATCAAGCTCAGCTCGAGCAACGCTTGCTGACAATTGCGCAATTACTGCCAAATGAAAGCTTTGCAGATATCAAAAGCTACATCGCCAAACAATGTAGCTAATTAGCGAAGCACTAAAGCGCTTGTTTGTGACTACAAGATTTTTTAGCACAAACTAAGCGCTTTTCACCACTCATCTTACGCTCTACCAACAATCCAAAGCCACATTGCTCACATTCCCCAGCAATGGGATGATAATTTACTGCGAATTTACACTTCGGGTAGGTATCACACGCATAAAAAGTTTTGCCGTAACGAGAAACCCGCTGAGCAATATGCCCTTTACCACATTCAGGACAATCTAAAGTCTCTTCTTCGTCTTCTTGATGCTCTATATGCTTACATTCGGGATAGTTAGTACAGCCGATAAACATGCCGTAACGGCCATTTTTTATCGCTAGTTCATTGCCACATTCTGGGCAGCTCGATCCGACGATAACTTGCTGTTCCATGGTTTCATGCTCGACCAGCGGTCTGCTGTAATCACAAGAAGGATAGCCAGTACATCCCAAAAAAGGGCCGTGTTTAGAATTTCTTATTTGCAAAGAAAGGCCACACTTCGGACAAGATTCATACTCTTTTTCCAGTGCGTGTTCGTGATGTGAAAACAACTCGTCTTGTTGCTTTTTCATGGCCTTATCTCACAATTGATGTAGTGGCGTAATTATAGCCCTTAGCGACGGTGTTGTGAATGTTTTACATCTGCCGCTAATCCCCGTAGGATAGGCGGCGAAAACAAAAATAATCATATTTTTAGGGCCCTTTTTTATGAAGAAATTTACTTTGGCGCCACTTGCGCTAGCCATCGCACTTGTCGGTTGTGATTCGGCGACAACCCCAACCACTTCTCAAGAAAAACCAGCGGTAGAACAACAGCAATTACTCGCTGACAGCAACCCATTCTCAAAAAAGTGGGGCACGCCACATGAAATGCCTAACTTTGCAGTGATCAAAAGCGAGCACTATCTGCCAGCATTCAAAGCAGCAATTAAGCAGCAAAAACAAGAAATTGCAGCGATCTTAAACCAAAAGTCAGCACCGACTTTTGAAAACACTATCGAAGCTATCGAATTCAGCGGCAACCTACTTTCAAAAGTATCTGGCGTGTTCTACAACCTAACGTCAGCAGAAACTAACGATGATTTAAAGGCCATCGCCAAAGAAGTTTCACCACTACTTTCAGCGCATTCTGACGATATTTCGTTAAACGATGCGTTATTTAAGCGTGTTGCAGCGGTTTACGATAAGAAAGACTCGCTTGAGCTAACAACAGCGCAAAAGAAATTGCTTGAAGACACTTACGTCGGTTTCGTACGCAGTGGTGCTAAGTTAAACAGCGAACAAAAAGAAAAAATCCGTGAGCTAAACGCAGAAATCGCTAAGCTAACACTACAGTTTGGCGACAACCTACTCGCTGAAACTAATGGTTTCGAAGTTGTAGTTTCAGATAAGAGCAAATTATCTGGCTTATCAGACTCTGTTATTGCCGCCGCGGCAGCTACAGCAAAAGAGCGTGGTCACGAAGGCAAATGGGTATTTACAACTCACCGCCCATCAATTACGCCAGTAACTAAATTTGCAGACAACCGCGAATTGCGTAAAGAGCTATACCTTGGTTACATCAATCGCGCTAACAACAATAACGAGCACGATAACAAAGAAATCTTAGCCCAAATTGCTTCATTACGTGTCCAAAAAGCACAATTGATGGGTTACAAATCTCACGCTCACTTCGTGCTAGAAGATCGCGTAGCTAAAACACCTGCAGCTGTTTACGAACTACTTAACAAGATCTGGCCAACGGCACTTGAGAAAGCGAAAGTTGAAGTGGCTGATATGCAAAAGCTTGTTGACGCTGAAGGCGGTAACTTCAAGATTGAAGCTTGGGACTACCCATACTACGCTGAGAAAATTCGCAAGGCGCGTTACGATTTAGACGAAGAACAAACACGTCCTTACTTCGCACTAGAATCAACGCTACAAGGCGTATTCCACACTGCGCAAAAACTCTTTGGCATCACAGTAAAAGAGCGCACAGATTTACCTAAGTACCACGACGATGTTCGCACCTTCGAAATCTACGAAGCAGACGGCACTTATGTTGGTTTATTCCTAGCTGATCACTACGTACGCCCTGGCAAACGTGGCGGTGCTTGGATGAACTCATACCGCAAGCAATACAACATGAACGGCGAAGACTCTACACCAATTATTGTTAACGTATTGAACTACCCGCGCCCAACTGGCGACGCACCTGCGCTATTAACGTTCGATCAAGCAAGCACCTTATTCCACGAGTTTGGCCACGCGCTACACGGTTTATTATCTGACGGTAAATACCGCTCACAAACGGGTACTGCAACACCACGTGATTTCGTAGAGTTCCCATCGCAAGTAATGGAAAACTGGATGTTACAACCGGAAGTATTAGCGCAATTTGCTAAGCACTACAAAACTGGTGAAGTGATTCCACAAGAGCTTGTTAACAAGATCCAAGCGGCAAGCAAATTTAACCAAGGTTTCGCTACTACCGAGTACATGGCCGCAACCTTATTAGATTTAAACTGGCACTCGCTTGAAGATGACAAAATCCGTGATACGGCGAAATTTGAAGCAGACGCACTTAAAGAATGGGGTCTAATTAAAGAGATCGATCCACGTTATCGTTCAACTTACTTTGCTCACATCTTCTCTGGCGGTTACTCAGCGGGTTACTACAGCTACATATGGTCTGATGTATTCGGCGCCGATGCATTCGCAGCCTTCCAAGAAAACGGTATTTTCGATAAGAAGACAGCTGATGCGTTCAGAAAGCACATCTTATCGTCTGGCGGCAGCGACGATGCACTAACGCTTTACCGTCAATTCCGTGGTAAAGATGCCAGCATCGAACCACTACTGCGCAGCCGTGGCTTAATTGACTAATCTCGATTACCAAAATGCAATTTTGAAGGCCGACTCATATTGATGAGTCGGCCTTTTTGTTAGGTACTTTGTTGTCTATTAAAAACGTATTGCCCGCCGATAATTAGTATTACACTCAAGCCAAATAAAGGAAAAACAATAGCCAATAGGGCAATTAGCAACAATAGTCCATATCCGATTTTAAAAGACTTAGGCACAGCTGGAATACCAAGTCGTTGTCGTGGTTTACGTTTAATATAAGCGATAATCGACGCGATATTTGCCATTAAAAACAGCATGCAACCAACAAGTAAAATCCACCAATTTACGCGCCCATACTCTCCTTGATGCAAGCGCATAAAAACTTGCCTCATATCCATTAAGAGCCCAACATCATCCCAAGTTAGTTGGTTTAAAACTTGACCTGAGTATTGATCAAAATACATCACCTGCTGATCGCTCAGCCAAAAGCTGCGATTTGACACCTTAAACGGACTTTCATCTTTTTGCGGTAACTTAATTTCAATGGTGCCTGCTAAGTTTTGAGCCTGCGCTTTATTTACCATCTCATCGAGCGTCATTGGTCTGCCAACGACTTGTGAATAAACTCCTTTATCACTGCGCCACGCCATCGGGTATCCGCTATCAGTCATCTTTTGGACGCGTTTTAGGTTGGAACCGAAAACATCTGTCCATGGCATGGCACCTGCTATAACGACTAACAAAATCAGGCCGATCCAAAAGCTGGTCACAGCATGTAAATCACGCCATAAGATTCGTTTTGACGCCTTAAATCGAACACTAAAGACTCCCGCCAATTGCTTAGTACTCGGCCACCAAATGATTAGCCCAGTGATCAGCAAAACAATAAACCAACTGGCGATAAGTTCCACCACTAACGTGCCCGGCTTATCTAGCAATAACTCGCCATGTAACTTACGAATTTTGTACATCAGAGAATCCACCTGCTTGAACTCTCCCATCATGGTTCCCGTATAGGGATCTATATACACCAGATGTTTCGTTCGACCTTTGCCCTTGAGTCGAAAGGCGCTAGCTTGATTGGCATTGGCGGCTAAAGTCACACTTACCACAGGCAGATTACTGAATCGTTGCACTGACGCCAGCTGTTGCTCATAACTAAGCGGCTCAGACAATTGAGGAGTTACTTCTGTCATATGTTGATAAAAGTAGTGATTTACTTCAGCTTTGAACATATAAGCAATGCCTGTCACGGTGAGTAAGATGACAAAAGGTAGTGATAGCAACCCAGCTATCACATGCCAACGCCAACACCATTGAGTTATCTTTGGCGACATCAGTAAAGCCCCTTAAAACTCATACGACAGGCCAGCGTAAAGCGTGCGACCGTCGATAGTTCTAAACTTCATTTTACCGCGACTATAGGTCGCACGGTCTTCCAAGGTATCGGTAAGATTCAGGCCGTTAATCCAGAACTTCCAATATTCATTATATTGATAGTTAACACGTAAGTTTATTCGCTCGTCACGCTTAAATTTAGATTCAGGTGAGTTCTGGTGATCAGCGAAGTAACTTGAATAGAAGTCGCCCTCTAATTCAATATTTAATCCTTCTAGTGGATTCCAAGCGACACGAGCGTTGTAATGATGAGCAGGAGAACGACGCAAAACCTTGCCAGACAAATCATCGCTTGCGCCAACAGTTGATTGAACGAATTTATCATAGGTATTATCGGTATAGGTATGAGTTAAAGACAAACGCCAATCTTGATGCAGGCGATACTCAAGCACGGTTTCCAAACCGCGAATCGACACCTGGCCAGCATTGGTAACGCGCTGATATTCAGAACCATCACCACGCACAAACTCTTGCTCCACCAGATAATCGGAAATGCGATTAACGTATAACGAACTATCATAGCTAAAGTTACCGATATGACCGCGCAGGCCGAGTTCAATGTTATTTGATTTTTCAGGGGATAAATTAGGATTACTACTATCAGCATCAGTACTGTATACATCGTCGAGGTGCGGCGCATAAAAACCCTGCGACAGCCCTAACCACAATCGGTTATCGCTGTTTAGCTGGCAACTTATCCCAAGCTTTGGCGATATATCATCGAACTCAACACGCTGACGTTCACCACCTTGCGTCGCCGCAAGCGAAATCTTCTCATAACGTGCGCCCGCATCAAGCGACCATTGATTATTGATTTGCCAGTGCTGCTGATAGAAAAATGCTAAGTCTTCAAACTCATTAAATTGGCTGGTATAGGCTCCTGTCATCGCAAGGTCTTTGCGACCAAATGCTTTGACATCTTCATTGCCATTGTAATGCTCACTACCAATAACAAAGTTACCGCTATCTAACTGCTGTATATAGTTAATCTTGGCCATAATACCGCGATCACGGGTATCTTTCGGACCGCGATAACGAGAAACACCAATCGCCTTATGCAAACGATTAGCTAATGACACTTCCAATGTCGCGTCGTCAAATTCATGGCTAAGTTTAAAAGCAGCTAACGCTTGCTTTACCTGCTCCGACGACGACAAGGATCCAGCTTGTGTTTTATCATCGTCGATTTGCGCTGTCGTTAAATCACCACGGGTTACTGTGTCTTCATCTAAATATTCAACACGAGAAATCAGAGAGGTATTATCGTTAAAATCATAGGAAAACTTACTACTCAACTGATCTTTATCGTCTTTACCTTCAGCTCGTAGACCATCTATTTTTCGACTATTGGCATTAAATACATAGCCAACATCGCCTAGTAATCCTTCGCTATCGATACCATAACGCACGCGTCCATGATCGCCACTTTCAACATGCACCTTATGACTATATTCAGTTGGCGTGCCGCGAGTAATAAGATTAACCACTCCGCCAAAAGCATTGTTACCAAACAGCGCTGACGACGGACCTTTATAGATTTCTACACGCTCGATGTCAGCAGTATTTAAGCGGGTTAAACGACTAGTGGCGCCGCCATATGGATTTTCGATCGGCATGCTGTCCACCAAAACTATGGTGTAGCCTTTACTACCATTGGGAATACGTAAATTGCGAACCTGTGTTTCACCGGGAATACGGTCCAATAGCTCGTTAGGGTCAACAAAACGAATGCGCTCAATCTCATCGCGATTAACGACATGAACATTAATCGGCAATAACTTAACGTCGATACCACCGTGACTAGCATTTGCCACAGCGGATTTACCGAGCACAGTAATAGATTCAATGTCATCTGCGTTAGCGTTAAAACTAGCGAATAAAGCAGCTGTTAGCAGACTAAAACGAAGGAAGATCATGACTTTCCTTAATAACGTAAAAACTTGGCGCTATTTTATGGAAAATCAACAAAAGACGAGTGCGACAAATTGTCACACTTCGTCAATTATTTAAGACATTTACTTCAGAACACTTATTTTAAAACGGAGAGCAAATTACTGTAATCATCCGTCCAAATCACAGGCTTTTGTACTGAATCAGGCCAAGGGGTGCGCACAGACTCGATGAAAGACGATTGCAACGTGTCTGCATCCTTACTCATTAACACCCATTGCGTGGTATTTTGCGTTGCATCTGCGGCAGGTGTTAGCACAAAGGCACTAGCGAGGTTGGCATGTTGCGCTAATGAATACGTTAACGGCACTAAATCAAGATGAGAGTTTGAAATATGCAAGGCAAGTATTCCATCGTCAGTTAGCTTTGATGCGTAAAGCGCTAAAGCTTCAGCAGTTAGCAAATGAACGGGAATGGCATCACTTGAAAACGCATCAACCACTAACAAGTCAGCACTTTCATCGTCTATATCAGCTAATAACTGACGACCATCGCCAATCACAACACTCACTTGAGCTCGAGAGTCTGCGATGTATGTAAAATATTCAGTCGCATAATCGCGAACAAGCGGATTTAACTCCAAGAACTCTAACTTATCGCCAGAGCGTCCATAGGCCGCTAACGTGCCAGCACCTAAGCCAATCATCAC
The DNA here is from genome assembly GCF_022347785.1 of Psychrobium sp. MM17-31. NCBI lineage: Bacteria > Pseudomonadati > Pseudomonadota > Gammaproteobacteria > Alteromonadales > Shewanellaceae > Psychrobium > Psychrobium sp. MM17-31. The sequence continues at coordinate 2,304 of NZ_JAKRGA010000006.1, read as the reverse complement.
AGCGTTTATTGGCTTTGTTTGCACTGTTTCGAATGCAGCGCTAATACCCGTTCCTCGACGATAGTAACTCAAAGGCTCTTTACTAAAACTACTATCCAGTGATTGAGTGCCATGCGATGTCGTGCCATCAACCAAACGTCGCTCGTTAAACTCGCCGACTTGTACATCTTTCACCGCCAGCTGCCCGTAAAAATTACGATCGGCAGCCACATCAAAACGCTGATACAAATTATTGATAGCGACAAAACCTATTGCACAAATAGCCAGATATGCTGCTGCGCCATAAACATATTTCTTAGCGGCACCTGCCTTATTCAAAAGCGTCACAACAACAATTAAAGCGAGTAAGTTGACTAACGGAAATTCAATAAACTGCTCGAATAATACAGGCGCTAAAAAGTTAACCAGTAAGCCACCGATAACACCACCTAACGACATAGCTAGATAATAACTCGTTAATTGTTCAGAAGCAGGCTTACCACGCGCCAATTCACCATGACACAGCATACAAGTAGAAACCAGAATAAGGCTAAATAACACTACTTGTACACCGATTGAAAACATCGAGGCGAAGAAAAACAGTAAAATACTTAACGGCAGCGCACAAAGCGTCGCTATTAACCAAACGCGTCTAGCCGCCAAAGATTCGTGACCAAAAGCGACAATAAAGCTCACTAAGTAAAGACAAAGCGGTAATAGCCAGAGAAAAGGAATAGATGAGATATTTTGTGTCATTGCGCTAGTAACCGCTAATAGCGTAACAACACCTAAAGCAGACAAAATAGTCCAAAGTGAAAAGTTAGAAAGAGTCCATCGACTGTCCTCATTCGTTGTACAAATCGACTTTCCTTTGAGAGAACGAGCAAGTAGTAAAAGTAAACTCACAGAGGACGCAACAAACAACCAATAGCCAACACTCCAGCCAAGCAGCTGATTTTCTAGCGTAACGAAAGGCTCGATAATAAACGGATAGAGAAGTAGCCCCAATAGCGAACCAACATTAGAAAACGCATACAATTTATAGGGAGAGAGCGTCGGTTTATCATAAGAAAACCAACGCTGAATCAAAGGAGCGTTAGCCGCCAATACAAAATACGGTACACCGATACTCAACGCCAGTGTCACGAGAATAGCAAACTGAGGAGAAGAACCACTCATAATGACTTCTACATCCAATGGTGTAAACAATAAGGCGATACTAAGTAACACAGCATGGATAGTTAGCTGAACCTTTGGCTTAAATAACTTAGTTAGCCAATGGGCATAACAATAACCACCAAGCAGCAGCACCTGAAAAAACAACATACACATAGACCACACCGCAGCACCGCCACCAAAGTTCGGCAGAATCACCCGCGCCACCATCGGCTGGACTAAAAACAGTAAGAGTGCACTAATAAATATGGTTATGAAATACAGCATGTTCAGATAAGTGGTAACTAAAAACGCCATCATACACAGCTATCAATAGTGCTGCTACGACAATATTTCAGATAAAAAATATAAGAAGCAGTATAAGGTGAGTAGCAATATCAACTAAGTTGGGGACAAAATGGCAGGAAAGCCATTTTGCACGGCGTAAGCCGCCCGAAGGGTGAGCTACATGGATGTAGCGAATGAATTCCTAGCAAAGCAGCGGGTGAGCATCGGGAGTAGGAACTGCGCGCTAGCGCTTTAGAGTGAAGCCTCCGCCTGTGCGTTGCTCTCAAATGAATCGATGAAATATTTCAAATACACAGCAACGAAAAAAGCTCCCGCAATCAATGCGGAGGCTTTTCTCTAAATAGGTGACTGGCAATGTCCTACTCAGGCAAGCCGAGACCGTTAGTCCAGCGAACTGACGCAGCTCGGTTTGCCAAGTTGGGGAAGCCCCACGCTGTGTTGTAATATTTGCAAAAGAACCTTAACTATATTGCACTCGCTCCGCGAGCGACGATCGCTACCTCGGCGCTAAGTCACTTCTCAGACAGAAAGCAAAAAAGCCGCTACATTTCTGCAGCGGCTTTTTCTAAATATGTGACTGGCAATGTCCTACTCTCACATGGGGAAGCCCCACACTACCATCGGCGCTAAGTCGTTTCACTACTGAGTTCGGAATGGGATCAGGTGGGACCAACTTGCTATGGTTACCAGTCTAATTTTGTATATCACGAGGAGTATTCTCAACTCATAATATGAAATAGGTGTTTGGCAATGTCCTACTCTCACATGGGGAAGCCCCACACTACCATCGGCGCTAAGTCGTTTCACTACTGAGTTCGGAATGGGATCAGGTGGGACCAACTTGCTATGGTTACCAAACTA